>JACCTM010000013.1 GCA_013812385.1 Geodermatophilaceae bacterium
CGTCCTCGGACCGCTGCTGCGCCACGTCGACAAGATCTCGGCGACCATCTGGGTAGAGACCGACCGGCCGTGCCGGGTCAGCGTCACCACGGGGCTCGATTCGGGACCGGCTCAGTTAGGTCAGGCCGATACCTTCCACATCGGCGGTCACCACTACGCCCTGGTCGTCGTCGAAGGGCTCGAGCCGGGCAGCGTCACGCCGTACGGCGTCACGCTCGATGAGGAACCGGTGTGGCCGCTCCCGGACTCTGCCCGCCCGCCCAGCCGCATCCGTACCCCCGGTGGGTCCGGTGCCTTCTCGGTGGTCTTCGGATCCTGCCGGTACGCGACACCTCTGGTACTCACCGGCGAGGACGAACAGGAATTCCCGCCGGATGCACTGGACACCTTCGCCGCGACCATCGCAGAGCTTCCTGACGAGCAGTGGCCTGACGCGGTGGTGCTGCTCGGCGACCAGGTCTATGCCGACGAGACGGCCGAGCCCACGAAGCGCTACCTCGCCTCGCGCCGCGACCTGGCCGAGCCGCCGCACGATCAGTTGGCCAACTTCGAGGAGTTCACCTACATCTATCGCCAGTCTTGGTCCGATCCGGACATCCGCTGGCTGCTGTCGACCATTCCGTCCTCGATGATCTTCGACGACCACGACGTCATCGACGACTGGAACTCCTCTGCTGCGTGGCGGACGACGATCGAGGCAACCGACTGGTGGACCGAACGTGTCATCGGAGCTCTGGGCAGCTATTGGATCTATCAGCACATTGGCAACCTGGCTCCAGAGGAACTCCGGGCCGACCCCCAGTTCGCCCGGATCACCGGCGCAGAGGACGGGTACGACGCACTGCGCGAGTTGGCCCTCGAAGCCGACCGGAGCCCGGACTCGATCCGCTGGAGCTACGCCCGGAAGTGGCACACCGTCCGGCTCCTGATGATCGATACCCGGGCGGCCCGATCCTTGGTGGAGGGCGACCGCGCGATGCTCGACGATGAGGAGTTCTCCTGGGTCGAGCAGACGCTCGTCGACGCCGGCAACGACGGGATCGAGCATGTCCTGGTAGGGAGTTCGCTGCCCTGGCTGATGCCGCCGGCGATCCATGACCTCGAAGTCTGGAACGCCGAACTGGTCCGGCGCTTCGACGGCCGGCGGATCGGACGCTGGTCGGAGAAGCTCCGTCAGGGTGGAGACCTCGAGCACTGGGCCGCCTTTCGGGACTCCTTCGACCGGTTGGGTTCCGCGCTTGAGTCGCTCGGCCGGGGTCAGCACGGAAAGGCTCCGACCAGCTTGCTGGTGCTCTCCGGCGACGTACACCATGCCTACGTCGCGGAGGTGGTCGAACCGAGAGGCATCACCAGCCGGATCTACCAGCTGACCTGTTCACCGGTACACAACGAAGTGCCACACCCGATGGTGCAGACGTTCAAGATCGGCTGGAGCAAGCCGGCCATCGCCCTCACCGCAGGCCTGCGCCGGCTGGCCGGGGTGCCGAGAACCCGGATGCGCTGGCGCAAACGGTCCGGCCCGTTCTTCGGGAACGAACTCGCCGTCCTGACCCTGGACGGCACCCGCGCGCAGCTCCGATTCGAGAAGGCGGAAACCGGTCAGGACGGTAAACCATTGCTACGCACCGTCTTCGACGGCCGACTGACCTGACCACACACCTACGCCAGCATCATCCGGACCGGCCTAGTAGGTGAAGACCGGCACTCGGTCGACCACTGCTCCGCTCGACGCCGAATAGACCGCGACAGTCCTCACGGTTCCGTGGAACGCGAGCATGCCGACGCCCTCGTCATCCAGCCCCACCGGGATCGTGCCGGCGCCGGCGCTTCCCCCCTCGGCCACCGCGTAACCGCCGAAATAGGGGGCCGGCGCGAGGACGATCAGATTGGACTCGAAGCTTTGAATATCGACGCTGCAGATGAAGGCCAGACTCGCTGGTTCGGAAGACTCCCGCGCTGGTGAGATGTCCCCATCCGGGGCGCCGCAGCTGGCGTTGGTCCCGCTGAACGGGTCGAACCATTGAGCCCGGCTGACGACGGCACCCGAAGGAAAGGTGACCGTGACCACGACAAGGTCGGCCGGAGCCGAGATCAGACTGCCGATCGGTCCGCTGTAGGACACCTGGATGGCGGTCTCAGCCGGCCGCAGGCCGTACGACCCGAGAATCTCCGCGGCCAAGTCCTGGGCGCGGGTGCGCTCGTCGGCGCCCAGCCTGCCCGATGACGGGCGAAGCACCTCGAAGCCGACAGCAGGCGCTTCTGGGGCGTCCCTGGCAAAGATGCTCGAGGGACTTCGCTCCTCCAGCACCACGCCTGCCCGGCTGACGCGGACCTGCACGGCGTTGCGCACCCGGCCGAAAGGTTGCGGCTCGACGGAGGTCGAGGCAACGCCGGCATCGCTGGCGACATCGGCAAACGCCCTGGAAACGGTCCCGTCAGAGCCCAACCTGGGTCGCTGGGAGACCTCGATCAGATCCCCCGGGGCCGCCACCACCACGAGTGCGCCGGTGGTCGGGTCATAGATCGATTCCGGCAGATCCGATGAGATCACCGAGCCCCTAACCAGCTCCATCTGATCCGCAGTGGCTTGCGCTCCTCCGGCGTACCAGACAGCCGACAGGGGTGTCCGGGTTCGTTCGGACGGGTCTGGCGTCTCCCCGCCCGGTGGGACCGAGGAGCCGCTTGTGGAGTCGGCTGGCTCGGTCGGTTCCTCGGTCACGAGCGGCCCGCTGTAGTCCGCGACCACGAGCGCCCACCTACCCTCAGGCACATCCCCCGCGAACACCACGCGGCGAGACTCTCGCGGCGGCGCAGGTTGAGAAGAAGTGCTCGGGATCGGCTCCAGTATCTCCCAAGGAAGCTCCCGGATCGCTTCCAAGAAGTCCGCGTCCCCGGCGAGGGACCCCCGGGCCGGCCCGTCGAAGATTCCCACCGAAGGTGTCGGCTCCGCGGTCGATTCCGGGATCGGCGCCGGACTCTGTTGGGGGCCAGCGGGGCTGTTGTCGCTGGAGGAGAACAGGGAAGTTCCGGTCGGTATGCCTACGCCGACCAACAGGACCGCCAGACCCGCTCCCAGCACCGTGGCCCGCCGCCGGCTCCGGCGGCGCACCAAGGCGCGCATCCCCGCACTGCGGACGCCAGCTGCTGGGTGCGCCGTACCCACGTCGTCGGCCGCATGGCGCAGGGTGTCGCGGAGCTTCTGCTCGAGATTCATGATTCCTCTACTGCCATGAACAGGGACCTGCGGCGCGACTCCTCGGTACGCAACAGGCCTTCCTCATCGGGGCGGGGTGATCTCGCCGGCGTCGAGTCGGGCTGGCTCTGGGATGGTTCAGATTTCGACAGTTCACGGCGCAGCCGGGCCAGGCCACGAGAGGTCTGACTCTTGACCGTCCCGGCCGAACAG
>JACCTM010000018.1 GCA_013812385.1 Geodermatophilaceae bacterium
TCGGACCCCCGGACAGCGTCGAGCGCGGGGGAGCGGTGTCGTTCACCGTGGAGGGGATCCATCCGCACGACGTCGGCCAGGTGCTCGACGACCTCGGGATCGCCGTACGCGTCGGGCACCACTGCGCATGGCCGGTCGTACGACGCTTCGGTGTCCCGGCAACGACACGCGCGACGTTCTACATCTACAACGGGGCCGACGACGTGCAGGCGTTGTTGGACGGCGTTCGCGAGGCGCAGCGGTTCTTCGGGAGTCCGGAAGCAGCCGCAGCCGCTGAGGTCACGGTAGCGAGCGCCTGATGCAGCTGGAATCCATGTACCAGGAGATCATCCTGGACCACTACCGGCGACCCAAGGGCCGTGGTCTTCGCGAGCCCTACGACATCGAGGTCCATCATGTGAATCCGACCTGCGGGGACGAGATCACCCTGCGGGTTCGGTTGTCCGGAAACGAGATTCAAGATATCTCGTACGAGGGGATGGGTTGTTCGATCAGTCAGGCCTCGGCCTCGGTGCTCTACGAGCTGCTGGACGGCAAGGACATCGCTCACATGCTGGCCACCGGTGACGACTTCCGTACGTTGATGCAGAGTAAGGGCGACCCCACCGTCGCCGAGAAGCTCGAGGATTCCTTGGAGGACGCTGTTGCCTTCGCCGGAGTCTCCAAGTATCCGTCCCGGATCAAGTGCGCCCTTATGAGCTGGATGGCGCTCAAAGACGCGACCGCCCAGGCACTGACCGCACACGAGCAGTCGTCCTCGCAGACAACACACCTACAGTCGTCTTCGCCGACGGCGGGCAAGGAGAACACATGACCGAACAGAGCACTCAGCCCGCCCCCAGCACGAACGCCGCACTGGGCGGTGCGGAACTGGCCGCCGTCGACGATGTGGAGGAAGCGATGCGTGACGTCGTCGATCCCGAGCTCGGCATCAACGTGGTCGACCTCGGTCTGGTCTATGGCATCACCGTGAACGAGGGCAACATAGCCACGCTGGACATGACACTCACCTCCGCGGCTTGCCCGCTGACCGACGTGATCATGGACCAGACCCGGCAGGCTCTCACCGGGGGCCCTGGCCCAGGACTGGTCGAGGATGTGGTGATCAACTGGGTCTGGATGCCGCCGTGGGGACCGGAGAAGATCACCGACGACGGTCGCGAGCAGTTGCGGGCCCTCGGGTTCCGCATCTGATCGGTAGCTGACTGCAACATCAGCGCAGCGCGCTCACCCAAGCGAAAGCTTCCCGGGCCTGGATCAGCCGGCGCTCGTAGCTGGCGCCCAGGACGAGGAGGAGGACGCCCGCAGCGCCGAGCGACAACCAGCGGGGAACCAGCGTCGCGTACGGGCCCAGCTGCGACACTGCCAGGGCAGTCAGGACGCCCAGGCCGATGACGAACGGGGCCTGCCGGTGGGTGAGCGTCCCGGCGGTTGCGCACGCGGTCGCCGCCGCAACCAGCAGCACCAGACGCAGCGCATCCGGGTGGTCAAGCACGACCAGCGTGGACGGAACCAAGCCGACCAGCAGAGGTGCACCCCAAGCCGACCAGGACGAGGCGGTCACTAGCCTCCCGCCCGAGGCGAGCAGCAGACCGGCCGCGGCGGGAAGGGTGTAGACCTCAGGCGTTGTCACCGACAGCCCAGCGGCCCCGACCCAGGAAAACCAGCACCAGTTCGGTGAGACCGACGAGCCTCGCCGGGCGGTAGCTAGCGGCCTGACCGTAGGCCAGCGCAGCCGCGCCCGTGACCGACAACTGCAGTGCCAGCTGACCCCAGGCGAGCGAGGTAGCGGTGAGCGAAACCGCGGTCAGACCGATCAGGCCCGCGGCGACAGCAAGCGGCCTTTCCTCCGCCTGATGCACCCTGGCGCTGGCCACCCCCAGCACGCTGGCCCCAGTACGGCCAGGATCCAGCCGCCCAGCTGTGCGGCAAGCCCGGCGGGCACCCAACAGCACGACCGCGCCGCCCGGCAGCAACGCCGCAGACACGGCGGCCGGAACGCGGATGTCGTGATCTGCCACGCAGATGCCGATGCTGCAGACCGCAGCGAGTCCGGCCAGGACAGCCAGCAGTGTCGAGCTCTGATCCACAGTCAGCTGAGCGACCGAGAACAGACCGAGCAGGCCTCCGGCCAACAACGTCGGGATCTCCCAGCGCCGGAGAGGACTGCCCCCGGTGGCTCGGACAAGCACCGCGCCGGTCAGGACGGCGAGGCCGAGGAGTCCGGTGAACCACACGCCGACGATCCCGGCCTGCTGCAGCGTCCCGGACACAGTGACGATCCCGACTGCCACCGCGGTCAGGTCGATGACCGGTGCCAGCGAGGAGAACCGATTCAGCCGCAGGTAAGGGAGGGCAACAACGGCAAGGCCAGCGGAAACTGCAACCAGCAGCGTGCATAACCCGGATTCGACGATGGAACCCGACCATGCAGTGCCCGCACCGAGGGTGTTACCCGCCAGCCACCACAAGCCGGCGAATCCGGTCACCGTGGCCACCGTCCCCGCACGTGTGTTGCGGACCACGATGACGTCGAAGGCGGTCACGAGTAGAGCTGTGGCCACCAGTAGTACCGGGGTGCGGTCCATGTCCGGCAGGATGAGAAAGGCCAGCGGCTGGGCCGCGACCAGCGCGCCGATCGACCAGGTCAGCGTGGTTCTGGCGGCCCGGTGCAGCGCCAGGCCGAGCACGATGATCACGCCCAGGGTCAGGGCTGCATGAGCCCGACCCGCGAGTTCGTCCAGACCCGCCAGTCCCTTGATGCGCGCTGCAACAAGGTCGATGACGATGAGGGCGATACCGGCCATCGCCAACGCTTCCGCGGTCGTGCGCAACCCTCGTCGAGCGGCCGCGACGGACGCGGCGCACACCGATCCGGTCACTACAGCCAAGGTGGTCGCCTGCACGGCCAGCCAAAGCTGACCCCAGGCGACTGCGACGAAGGCGATCGCGGCGCTGACCAGCAGCACCACCCCCGTGCCGAGCAGCAGCTGTTGTGGCTCAGTCGTTTTGGCCGCCTTTGTCTTTGGGTCAGCGGGGCGAGCGGTCCCGGTATGCTCACGGCGACGTCAATTCGGGTAACCGGACGGTGCTGGGCGGCCAGCCCGCGCAACGAGTCCAACAGCCGGTCCCGATCGGCGCGGAACTCAACGAAGGTCGCGTCGATCCGGGCAACGACGTACCCAGCGTGCCCAGCGGCTGGCAGACCGCAGTTCGGACAGGCCGGTCCGGGGCCGGTCCAGCCGGGCAGAGCGGTGGCGCAGGTCGGGCAAGCGACCATGACGCAGATGCGGGGGTGTCCATGGCTCGACCTTGGCCTGAGGTATCGGCATCCGGATCCGTCTGGTTACGCAGGTGTCATGAGTAGACCTACGGACATGAGGCGACCGATGGACTGCCCTCGCCGGGCAATCGGCACCCCTTCGACCGGTCAACCGGGCATTGCCGAGTTGGATGACGCTGTGACTGATCTCGCTGAGCTCCTCGAGCGGGTAGGACGGGGTCAGTCGCTGCCAGCCGACGGCTCGGTGAGCCTGCTGCCGGCACCTGCGGGCAGGGCCGTCGCCGCAGTGCTCGGGTTCACCGCGCACCACCTGATCGCCGCCGAGGTCGACCACGGGTGGCTCACGGCATGGTTGGGAGGCATGTCACAGCCGCGCCCGGCCGAGATCGGGTTACCGCTACAGCCGCCGTTTCTGACTGCGCTCGGTCAACAGCTCAACGCTCGACCAGGTGGCCAGGACGTCCTCATGGTCGGTACTGCAACCGCGGCGGCCATGGCCGGTGGCTTGGTCATGGAGGCGGGAAACCAGGCGTTGCTCGAGCATCTACGCGCCGGCCGCGCGCTGCGCTATCGCGAAAATGTCACGGTGGCGACGGTGCCCGGCGGCCTGCTGACCCTTGGCCGGGGACTGGCCGGTCGCTGGGAGATCAGCATCGAGGTCGAACCGGCATATCGCGGTGCCGGCATCGGGCAGACGCTGGCTGAGCAAGGGCGCGCGTTGGTACCCCCGGGTGCCCTGCTCTGGGCGCAGGTGCACCCGGCCAACGTCGCCTCGATGCGCGCCTTCTTGGCCGCCGGATACCGACCGGTCGGCGCCGAGGTCCTGTTCACTCGCGAGCCGGCCGCTGCGCTCCGATGATCGGCCGTGCGTACGTCGGCATCTCCGGTTGGCGCTATCCGCCGTGGCGCGGCAGCTTCTACCCCAAGGGGCTCGCCCACCGTCGGGAACTCGAATACGCCGCGAGTCGACTGTCCAGCATCGAGATCAACGGCTCCTTCTATGCACTGCAGCGGCCGGAGCACTATCAGCGGTGGTACGCCGAGACACCGAACGATTTCATGTTCTCGGTCAAGGGCGGCCGGTTCATCACGCACATGAAGAAGTTGCGCGACGTCCAGATTCCACTGGCAAACTTCTTCGGCTCCGGCGTATTGGCCCTCGCCGACAAACTCGGGCCACTGCTGTGGCAACTCCCGCCCAATCTGGGCTTCGATCCAGACCGGCTCAGCGAGTTCTTCGATCTCCTGCCTCGTACGACGATGGAGGCAGCGGCACTGGCACAGCGGCATGACGAGCGGTTGGCCGAGCGGTCCTGGACCACCACCGACGAGGAGCGACCCTTACGACACGCTGTTGAGGTACGGCACGAGAGCTACCGGGCCGCTGGGTTTCTGCCGCTGCTGCGAGAACGCGATATCGCAATCGTGGTAGCCGACACTGCTGGCAAGTGGCCACTTCTGGAGACCGTCACCTCCGACTTCGCCTACCTCCGGCTGCACGGGGATGAGGAGCTGTACGTGAGCGGCTACTCCGAGGTAGCGCTGGATCGCTGGGCCGCACAGATTCACGGCTGGCGCAGCGGCGAAGCGACGACGGACGGCCGACCACGCGACGTCTACGTCTACTTCGACAACGACGTGAAGGTGCATGCGCCGTACAACGCGATCGATCTCGCAAAGCGGCTGGACGCGCTGGCCGGCGGTTAGCTCACAGCTCGCGGCCGAAGCTGCGGCTCCCGGGGGCGCATCGGTAATGCCCGAAGCCTGGAATCGGCTGGTAGCCGTGCCCCT
>JACCTM010000035.1 GCA_013812385.1 Geodermatophilaceae bacterium
CGGCTGGCACCAGCTGTCCGGCACCACGCCGGTCAGCCCCGAGTTTCCCGGTCTCTGACGTGCTGACGTGACCGACAGCGGCGCTCGCACGGTGCTCGTGGCACCCGAGCGCCTGGCCGGCTGGTTGGAGAGATTCGCCGCCAGCCACGGTGAGGTCGAGGTCAGCGTCGGCAACGACGTCGTCGCATTGCATGCCGCCGACGGGTCGGCTGCTCGCTGCGAGGTGCCCTTCCCGCCGCTGCGTCCCGGGCCACACGATCTATGGCATGCGCTGATCGGACACGCTCTGCACGATCGCCGGGTGGCGGTGTTGCTGATTCGCCGGGGCGGTTATGCCGCGGGGGTCTTCGATGCCGAAACACTGGTGGCATCGAAGGTGGGCAACCGGTATGTCCAGGGCCGGACTGCAGCGGGCGGTACGAGTCAGCAGCGCTTCTCGCGTCGACGGGACAACCAGGCAGCCGCCCTGGTCGGCTCTGCGGTGGAGGTGGCGCTGCGGATCATCGCGCCCGAGGTTGCAAGCCTGACCGCCCTGTTCACCGGTGGAGATCGGCCGCTGATCGCGTCAGCGCTGGCCGATCCCAGGCTGGCCAAGGTTGCTGCCCTGCCCAGAGGTCCATGGCTTGTCGTCGGTGATCCGCGGCACAAAGTTCTCCTCGAGTCCGGCCGGAGTGCCCGCGCGGTCCGGATCACGATTCTCGACAGCTGACGTTCCGGAGGCGGCTGGCCGTGGTGTCAGCGGATCCGCATTCCGGCCTCACGCAGTGCCCGCTTGACCGCGTCGATGCTCAACTGCCCGAAGTGGAAGACGCTTGCTGCCAGGACTGCGTCGGCGCCAGCAACGACGGCCGGCGCGAAGTCGGTCAGGCGCCCCGCGCCGCCACTGGCAACGAGTGGAACGCTGGAGACCGCGCGGGCCGACGCGATCATCGGCAGGTCGTAACCGGCCCGCGTGCCGTCGGCGTCCATCGAGTTGAGCAGGATCTCCCCGACCCCGCGCCCGATGGCCTCACAGATCCAGCCCACGGCATCCTTACCGGTGCCCGTACGGCCGCCGTGAGTCGTCACCTCGAATCCGGACTGCGTCGCGTCGCCTCGGACTCGGCGGGCATCGACGGAAAGCACCAAGACCTGCGAGCCGAACTCGGCCGCGATCTCGTCGATCAGTTCCGGACGGGCGAGCGCGGCGGTATTCACCCCGACCTTGTCCGCGCCCGCACGCAATAAGCGGTCCACATCCTGGACCGAGCGGATACCGCCCCCGACGGTCAACGGGATGAACACCGTCTCAGCGGTTCGCCGTACGACGTCATAGGTGGTCTCCCGCTCGTCGGAGGAGGCAGTGATGTCGAGAAAAGTGAGTTCGTCGGCACCTTCGGCGTCATAGATCCGAGCCATCTCCACCGGATCCCCCGCGTCGCGCAGGTCGACGAAGTTCACTCCCTTGACCACCCGCCCGGCCGCGACGTCAAGACACGGGATGACCCGGACCGCGACGCTCATGGCCGCTGCTCTGCTCCACTCGGCGAATGTCCTGTCCCGCGGTAGGCATCGACCTCGACCTCCACGAGTAGGTCGGGATGTACCAGCCCGCTGATCTCGACCATCGTCGCGGCCGGCCGGACGTGCCCGAACAGTTCCTGGTGTGCGCGGCCGACCTCACCCTGCTGGCTGATGTCGCGGACATACATCCGGGTACGGACCACATCGGCAACCTCGAGTCCGGCCTCCCGTACGGCGGTCAGCGCGATTCCGAAAGCGACCAGCGTTTGGCGGTGGACGTCACCGACACCGACGACCTCGCCGTCCACCGTCGCCGTGGAGCCGGCGACGAGGACCCACTGGCCAGCGACGACCGCGCGCGAGTAGCCAACCAGTTCCTCGTACGGACCGCCCGAGGAGATTCGTCGCAACGTCATCCTGGTCCTGCCGGCGCGAGCGAGACGCGCGCGATCGACCAGCGTTGCCTCACCAGGCCACCTTCAGCGCCTGCGGAAGCGTGAAAGCGGCTTCGTACAAAGCCTTTCCGACAATGGCGCCCTCGACGCCGTCGGGAGCCAAGGCGGCAAGCATCCTGAGATCGTCCAAAGTGGACACTCCACCGCTGGCAATCACCGGCCGGTTCGTCGCCTCGCAGACCTTCCTGAGCAGCTCGACGTTTGGTCCGGTCATGGTGCCGTCGCGCAGCACGTCGGTCACCACGTACCGCGCGCAGCCCTGCGCGTCCAGCCGGGCCAGCACCTCCCACAGGTTCCCACCTTCGCGGGTCCAGCCGCGCGCCGAGAGGGTTTCGCCACGGACGTCGAGTCCCACGGCGATCTTCTCCCCGAACTCAGCGATGGCTGAAGCCGTCCACTCCGGATCCTCGAGCGCCGCGGTGCCGAGGTTGACCCGGGCGCAGCCCGTGGCCAGAGCAGCGGCCAGGGAATCGCCGTCGCGGATGCCTCCGGAGAGTTCGACGTCCACGTCCAGCTTGCCGATGACGTCGGCGATCAGCTCCCGGTTGTGTCCCCGCCCGAAGGCCGCGTCGAGATCGACGAGGTGGATCCACTCCGCGCCGTCGCGCTGCCAGGCCAATGCCGCCTCGAGCGGCGAACCGTAGGACGTCTCGCTTCCGACCACACCCTGCACCAGGCGCACGGCCTGGCCGCCTGCCACATCCACGGCGGGCAGCAGGATCAGGCTCACCGAGTCAGCCTACGAGTCTCGCGCCCGGCCACCGGGCAGGGGCATGCTGGCCGCCATGGAGTTCACCGAGGTCGTGCGGCGCCGCCGGATGGTGCGCGCCTATGACCCGACGCGTCCCGTCCCGCCCGAGGTCCGAGACCGCATCCTGGGCAACGCTCTGCATGCCCCCTCGGCCGGCTTCAGCCAGGGCTGGGGTTTCCTGGTCCTGGAAGCCGCTGGGGACCGGGAGTTGTTCTGGTCGGTGACCACGGAGGCAGACGAGGCCGAGGAGGCCGACTCGTGGCTGAGCGGGATGAGCGCTGCCCCACTACTGATCGTCTGTTTCTCCCACAAGGATGCCTACCTGGACCGGTACGCCGAACCGGACAAGGGCTGGGCAGATCGGGCCGAGAGTCACTGGCCGGTGCCGTACTGGGACATCGACACCGGGATGGCCGCGTTGCTGATGTTGCAGACGGCGGTCGACGAAGAGCTGGGAGCCTGCTTCTTCGGCGTGCCACCGGAACACATCCCTGGGCTACGCACGGTTTTTGGCGTCCCGGACGGTTTCGCGCCGATCGGTGTGGTCTCGATCGGTTACCGGATGCCGGATCAGAAGTCTCCATCGCTGCGCCGCGGCCGCCGAGGCGCCGACGAGGTCGTGCACCACGGTCGTTGGTAGTGCTCGGATGACGGGCCCGGATGCGCGAGGCCAGGGGCATCTCTGCGGCCAGGATCAAATATGCCATTCCCGGCCGAAATCCTGCCTACGTTCCTCGCTCGGCTCCTGGCGGGCGCAGTTCGACATAACGTCGCTGCGATGGACATCGTTTCGGACACGAAGGACTGGACCTGGGTGCTCGAGCGGCCGTGCCCGGACTGCGGATTCGACGCAGCTGCGGTCTCTGGACGAGACGTCGCGGCGATGCTCCGAGTCGCTGCACAGGCCTGGCAGGTCCGACTGCGACGCGAGGACGTACGCGATCGCCCGAATGCCGTCACCTGGTCGCCACTGGAGTACGCCAGTCACGTACGCGATGTCTGCCTTCGTTTCGATGCTCGGCTGGCGCTGATGCTGACCCAGGTCCAGCCCGAATTCGAGAACTGGGACCAGGACGCAACCGCAGTCGAGGAACGGTACGGCGAACAGGACCCCAGCGGGGTGGCGACCGAACTAGCCGCGAGCGCAGAGACTCTGGCAGCGCACTTCGACCAGGTGCGCGGCGATCAGTGGCAACGAACTGGCCAACGTAGCGACGGCGCACGGTTTACCGTCGACTCCTTCGCCAGGTACTTCCTGCACGACGTCCTGCATCATCTGCACGATGTCGACATCGAGGTCCGGCCGACGCACGAGCGGGTGTAGCCGGGTCCGACCCTGGTAACCGGCGGCGCTATCCCGTCGGGGACACCCTCAGGATGACGTCCACGCCGCCGCCGTTGGAAGTCGTGAGGTACAAGGAGCCGTCGGTTCCGAGCTGGGCTGTGCGGAGCCGCCCGTAGGTGCCGGAGAACTCCGGGATCAACTCTTGGCTGGTCAGCCGTCCACCACGCCCGAAGGTCAATCGGAGCAGCGATTCGCCTTGGAGTTGGGCCACCACCATCGAGCCGTTCCAGGCCTTCCACTGCGGGCCGTCCAGAAAGGTTGCGCCGCAGGTGGCATCCGTTGGTCCCGAGCTGTAAGAGGCCGGTTTGGCATTCGGGAACTTCTGCAGGTCGGTCATCGGGACGCGCTCGTTGTAGGAGCCCCCCGCGCCGACGGGATCCCAGCCGTAGTTACGGTTTCGCAGCACGAGGTTGACCTCGTCCTCGATCGAGGGCCCGTGCTCGACATTGAACATCTGACCATTGCCCCGCAACGCGAGACCCTGCGGATTTCGGTGCCCGTAGTTCCACAGGAGCCGGGTGTTCGGGTTGGCCGAGTTGATCCTCGGATTGTCGGCCGCCGGGGCGCCGGTCATCGGATTGATCCGCAGGATCTTTCCCGCCAGCGAGGTCAGGTCCTGCGGATTCCTTCCGACGGCATTGTCGCCAGTGCTGACCATCAGCGAACCGGTGGAGTCAAAGCGCAGCCGGCATCCCCCGTGCCGGCCGGTGCTCGCGTTGACCGGTATGTCACCGAGCAACGGGTCGGAAACTCGGGTGGCCGCGGTGTAGCCGGCATCGACGGTCCAGGCGATGACCTGGATCTCTTTGTCGGTTCCGGCCTGGTGGCCCTGGCAGGTGTACAGGCGGCGGTTGCTCGCGAAGCCCGGGTCGAGGACGAGGCCCATCAACCCGGTCTCCCCCAAGGCGAAGAGATCACTGAAGTCGGCTCTCAGGGAGGACACAGCGCCGTTCGGACGGAGTACCGACAGTCCGCCGAGACGCTGGTCGAAGATCAGCGTGCCGTCCGGTGTCTGCGCTACGTCCCAGGGCAGGTTCAAGCCTGACGCAACTGTGGTGATGGTGAAGGTAGGCCGCTGCTCAGCCGCGGATGCTGTAGCTGCGGGCACTGTCTGCACAACGCCGGCGAGCATGCCGATCGTGGCGAGGCTGACCAGAGCCTTGTGCACCTTGCGCCGGATCGCCTTCATCGCATGCCTCGCTGTTCTGACGCTGAGTAGACAGGTGGTGACCCAACGACGTTAGGGCGCCGCGGCGCCGTTGCGGGGCTTTCCTTCGACCTCGCCTACCGTCGTCTCGTGCGCCAGTACTCCCGTTCGACCGACGCCGGGCCCCTGGTCCACCCTCGATCTCGGTGCACGGCAAACACCGAGATGCCGGCCGCCCTCGACCTTGTCATCGAGGAGCCGAGTTCGGGGTTCTGTGGAGCTGTCGTCGGCTGTGCCGCTGATGCCGTCCATCTGGAGGATCGCCACGGGCGCATCCGGGTGTTCCCACTGACCATGACCTTCGTGCTCGAGGGCCATCCGGTACGCCTGACCCGGCCACGCCCTGTGCGCCCGGATCCGCGGACGCTGCGTAGCGCGTCAGGCTCGACCGTTCGCTCCGATCACCGGGCCACGGTCGCATTGGCCTCGCGCATCTACGTCGAAGGGATCCATGATGCGGAGCTGGTCGAGAAGGTCTGGGGTCATGATCTGCGGATCGAGGGGGTGGTGGTCGAGCCCCCGCACGGGATCGACGACCTGCCGACGGTCGTCGCCGATTTCGCGCCGGCACGGGACCGCCGACTCGGCGTTCTGGTCGATCACCTGATGCCAGGATCCAAGGAGTCCCGGATCGCGGCGCGAGTCACCGGCTCCCACGTGTTGGTGGCCGGCCATCCCCATGTCGATATCTGGCAGGCGGTCCGCCCGGAGGTGCTCGGTATCCGGGCCTGGCCGGCGGTCCCCTGCGGACGCCCGTGGAAGGATGGCGTCTGTGCCCGGTTGGGCTGGGGACCTGACACCGGGGCCGCATGGCAGCAGATCCTCGGCCGGGTCAGCAGCTACTCAGACCTGGACCCCGCGCTGCTCGCCCGCGTCGAGGAACTCATCGACCTCGTCACCGCGCAAGGCTGACTCGCTGGCTCGCGCCACCCAACATTGTCGGTGGGTTCTTCTAGCCTCGGAGGATGAGGGCTGATTCCACAGATCCAGTCGGTGATCGGCCAGTGTTCCCGGACGGTTACGGCATCCCGACCACTGCCGAGGGTTTGCTTGCCTGGGCGCAGGTCGAAGCGCGGCTGATCGCGGCCGCGCATTACTGGCTGGCAACAGTCCGGCCGGACGGCACGCCGCATGCCGTCCCCCGCTGGGGGGTGTGGTTGGAGGGCCGGTTCTTCTACGACGGCGCACCCACCACCCGGCATGCCCGCAACCTCGCGGTGAACCCGGCGTGCTCGCTCAATCTGGAGAGCGGGACGCAGACCGTGATCGTCGAGGGCAGGTCCGAGCCGACCCAGGCGCCGGCGGACGGGCTCGGGGCTCGGCTGTCGACGGCCTTTGAGAAGTATCACGACCTCGGCTACGCACCAGGGCCGCAGTCCTGGGTCGACGGCGGTGGACTGATGGTGTTGACACCCAGGCGCGCGCTGGCGTGGTTCGACTTCCCGAAGGACTGCACGCGATTCCATTTCACCGACTGAGCTCGCCAAGCCCACCAAGCCCACCAAGGTCAGAGAGCCGACAGCCAGTTCGCGAGCAGGATGGCACCGGCTTGGCCGGACTTCTCCGGATGGAATTGGGTCCCGCACAAGGCGCCGTTCTCGACGGCCGCGACGAACGGTTCGCCGTGCTCGGCCCACGTGACGAGGGGCGGCAGGAATGGCGCGGCGGTATCTGCGTTAAAGGTGCGCGCCGCGTAGCTGTGCACGAAGTAGAACCGTTCGGTCTCGACGCCGGCGAACAACCGTGAGTCCTGCGCAACCGCAACGGTGTTCCAGCCTATGTGCGGGATGACTGGAGCCCGCAGCCGGTCCACGACTCCGGCCCACTGCTGGCACCCCGTAGTCTGCGCCGGGCCTTCGACGCCACAGTCGAACAGGACCTGCATTCCGACGCAGATGCCGAGTACCGGCCGTCCGCCGGCCAGCCGGCGGTCGATGATCCGAGGACCGTCGACGGCGTGCAGGCCGCGCATGCACGAGGCAAAGGCACCGACACCAGGGACGACCAGACCGTCGCAGCGCAGTGCTGCGTCGCGGTCGGCGGTCACCGACACGTCGGCTCCAGCCCGCTCGAGTGCACGCTGGGCAGAGCGCAGGTTGCCGCTGCCGTAGTCCAGGATTACGACCCGAGGTCGCCGTGCGGCCACGGTAGTCACTCGCCCATGGCCTCGAGGACACCACTGACGACCAAGTAGAGGGCGAGCAGAATCAGAACCGCTGCCAGGATCAGTTGCGCGCGGCGGTTGCCAGCACTGCCGCTCTCGAGTCTGGCGACCGAGTACGCCCCGCCAAGCAGAAGTCCGCCCACTGCGATCAGCACAACCCCGAAGTTCACAACCTGCCCTTGGTGCTGGGCACGCCGCCGATCCGCGGGTCCAGGGCCAAGGCCGCCCGCAGCGCCCTGGCCAGCGCCTTGAACTGGGCTTCGACGATGTGGTGGGCATCGCGCCCGGCATGGAGCACTCGAACGTGCAGGGTGATCCGCGCTGAATGGGCGAAGGAGGCGAACACATGCCCGGTCAGGCTGGTCGGATAGTCCGGCCCGATCATCGGGGTCATGGTCTCCGGCTCGTCATGAGCGAAGTAGGGCCGGCCCGAGAGATCCACGACGGCCTGGACCAGGACCTCGTCCATCGGCACCAGCGCATCGCCGTACCGCGAGATTCCCGCCTTGTCGCCCAGCGCCTCGGCAAAGGCCTGCCCCAGTGCGATCGCCACGTCCTCGACCGTGTGGTGGGCGTCGATGTGCAGGTCACCTTCGGCATGCACGGTGAGGTCGACGCCGCTGTGCTTGGCCAGCGCGCTGAGCATGTGGTCGAAGAAGCCGACACCGGTGGCGACCTCGGCCCGGCCGGTTCCGTCGAGGTCGACCTCGACGACCAGCTTCGTCTCCGACGTCGAGCGTTCGACTCGTGCGGTGCGGCTCATGGGTTTGATTCTCCCCCATCACGAGCAGGCCGCCGCGCGGTCTCCGTGATCGCCTGCAGCGCGGCCAGCAATGCGTCGGTTTCGGCGGATGTACCGGCGGTGATCCGGAGATGCCCGGGAATGCCGACGTCGCGCACCAGAACCCCGCGGTCCAGCAGAGCCTGCCAGGCCTCGCCGGAGTTCCCGAAGCCACCGATCAGGACGAAGTTCGCATCACTGGGTACGGCGCGCAGCCCGCATGCGGGGGCGGCTGAGACGATCCGGTCGCGCTGTTCGCACACCGATGCCACCGTGGCCAGCAGCTGGTCCCGATAGCCCAGCGCGACCCGGGCCACGACCTGGGTGAGGGTGGACAGGTGATAAGGCAGCCGGACGAGTTGCAGCGCATCGACCACAGCCGGATCGGCGGCGAGGTAGCCCAGCCGCAGACCCGCCATGCCGAACGCCTTGGACATCGTGCGGGTCACCACCAGTCGCTCCCGTCCGGGCAGCAGCGCAAGAGCGCTGGCTGTGCCGGGTCGGGCGAACTCGGCGTAGGCCTCATCGACGATGACCATGCCCGGCGCCTCGGCGTAGACCGCCTCGATGGTCTCGAGGCTCACTGCGGTGCCGGTCGGGTTGTTCGGCGACGTCACGAACACCACGTCGGGCCGGTGCTCGCGTACGGCGCGCGCGGCACGGGTCGCGTCGATGCCGAAGTCGGCTTCGCGCAGCCCGTCGCGCCAGGTCGTCGAGGTACTGAGGCTGATCAGCGGGTGCATCGAGTACGAGGGAGTGAAGCCCATCGCGCTCCGGTCGGAGCCGCCGAAAGCCTGAAGCAGTTGCAAGAGGATCTCATTGGATCCGTTGGCCGCCCACAGTTGCGCGACGGTCAGTTCGTGTCCGAGATAGCCGGCCAGGTCGGTTCGCAGCGCGATGGCGTCGCGGTCGGGATAGCGGTTGAGCCCACCGGCGACAGCGCCGACTGCGGCCGCTATCGACTCAGCCAGACCGGCTGGCAACGGCCAGCTGTTCTCGTTGGTGTTCAGTCGTACGGCAACGTCGAGTTGGGGTGCACCGTAAGGAGTTCGACCACGCAGCTCCGAGCGAATCGGCAACGCGTCGAGGCCGTTCGGGGCGCTCACCGTTCCCGCTCGCGGACTGCGGCGGCATGCGCTGGCAGGTCCTCTGCATGGGCAAGGGAGTCGATGTGAACTGCGGCCCCAGCCAGCGCTGCCCGGTCGTAGTCCACGACGTGGATGCCGCGCAGGAACGACTGCACCGAGAGCCCCGATGTGTGCCGCGCGCAGCCCCCGGTCGGCAGAACGTGATTGGACCCGGCGCAGTAGTCACCCAGGGAGACCGGTGACCACGGCCCGACGAAGATCGCACCGGCATTGCGGACCCGTGCTGCGATACCCCGGGGATCGTTTGTCTGGATCTCGAGATGCTCGGCGGCGTAGGCATCGACCACGCGCAGCCCTGCGTCGAGGTCGTCGACCAGCACGATCCCGGACTGAGCTCCGGTCAGCGCCGCGGTGATCCGTTGCACGTGCCTGGTGGCGGCGACGTAGTCGATCAGTGTGCGAGACACCTGGTCAGCCAGTTCGGCGCTGGGGGTGACCAGAACCGCACTGGCCAGTGGGTCATGCTCAGCCTGGCTGATCAGGTCCGCGGCCACATGCCCAGCATCGGCACTGTCGTCGGCGAGGATCGCGACCTCGGTCGGGCCGGCCTCGGAGTCGATGCCGATCAAGCCGCGCAGTAGCCGCTTGGCCGCGGTCACGTAGATGTTGCCCGGGCCGGTGACCATGTCCACGGGCTCACAAGGTCCCGCTCCGTAGGCGAAGGTTGCGATGGCCTGCGCTCCACCCACCGCGTACACCTCGGTGACGCCGAGCAACGCGCAGGCGGCCAGCACCCCCGGATCGGGCAGTCCGCCGTGCTCCTTGTGCGGCGGACTGGCCACCGCGATGGACTCGACGCCGGCGATCTGCGCGGGAACGACGTTCATGACCACGCTGGACACCAAGGGCGCCAAGCCCCCCGGGACGTAGAGACCAACTCTGCTGACTGCCACCCAGCGTTGGGTAACTGTGCCTCCAGGCACGACCTCGGTACGCAGATCGGTACGCCGCTGGTCGCCGTGTACCCGGCGGACCCGGGCGATCGACTCGTCCAGCGCCGCCCGCAGCGCCGGCGAACAGTTCGCCAACGCCGCATCCAGGGCAGCCTGCGGTACGGCAATGGTGTCCAAGACGACGCCATCGAGCCGCTCGGTGATCTCTCGGACGGCCACCTCTCCGCGGATCCGTACGTCGGCACACAGCGGGCCGACGATTGCCAGCGTCGCCTCGACGTCGATCTCGGCGCGTGGCAACAAGCCGGCCAAGGTGCGGCGCGGAGGTAGCGCAGCACCGCGAAGGTCCAGCCGGTTCAACATCGGGTGCACTCCTTGCAGATGACTGCGTACTCGTCAGGGTAGTGACCTGCCAGGTCGTGATCGATCGGCGCCGCTGCGCGTCGCACTAGGCTGGCGCGGTGGAGGAGCGCAGCGAACACCGCGCCCTCGGCGCGTACGTGCGGAGCACGTCATGACGCAGACCATCCCGCTCTTCCCGCTGGGCAGTCCGCTATTTCCCGGAATGGTGTTGCCGCTGCACGTCTTCGAAGAGCGATATCGGCTGCTGGTCGAGGATCTGCTGGCGCTGCCGGAGGAGTTGCCCAGGCGATTCGGGGTGGTGGCGATCCGCCAGGGCTGGGAGGTCGCCGGGGGCGCGTTCGGTGACTCCGAGCCGGCCTTCTACGAAGTGGGCTGTACCGCGGAGGTCCGGGCGATCAGCAGACGTGGCCAGGACCGCTTCGACGTGGTCGCGGTCGGCGCAGACCGGTTCAGCGTCCGCAAAGTGCATCGTCACCTGAGCGCCTACCTCCAGGCCGACGTGGATTGGCTGCCCGGCGCTGGCACCGATGCAGACACCCGGCCCGAGGCTGCCGCACTCGGCGACGTCGTGGGCCAGCTCTTCCTGCGTTACATCTCGCTGGTTGCGACGCTGCACGGCACCGCAATCGATCTGCCGGAGCTGCCCGAAGGCCCACGGGAGCTGTCGTACGTGGTCGCCGCGGGCGCCTTGCTCACAGCCGAGGATCGCCAAGCGCTCCTGGTCGAGGGTCTGACTGCAGTCCGGTTGGCGGTGCAGTCACATCTGCTCCGGCGTGAACTGACGATACTGGCCAGTCTCCGTGCGGTACCGGTGCCGTTGGTGCAGTTGGCGGTCCCGTGGAGCTTGAACTGACTGCTGCGAGCCGACTTCGGTGCAGTTGGTCACTGGCGGCAAAGCACGCCACAACCACGTAGGTCAGGGTGGCCAGGAACGCCCCGATGACAAGAACCGGGATCGCCCGTAGCTGCACTGCCGGCTCGACGATCGCGCCAAGCCGAGCGGTCTGGGCCTGCGACGGTCCGGTGGCGAGCAGTTCCCCGGTCTGCCAGGCGATCACCGCCGCGAGCACCATGCCGATGGCCAGGCCAACGACGATGCCCACCCCACGTATCCAGACGTTGCGCCAGGCCAGGCCGGCCGCCATCACCCCGAGCGCAGCGGTGAGAATCAGCAGCCAACCGTCGGTGCCGATGAGGGCCTCGGACTGCGGTTCGACTGCCCGAAAGCCACCGTCCACGACCTCATACTGACGTCGCGGCGCCAGCGCCAGCCACAGCAGGCCGATCGGAATCCCTGCCACAGCCAGGCCGATGACCAGCCGCAGAGCCGAACGGAGTTCGGCATGGGTCACCCGCAGACCCTCGTACCAAGGTGGGACTGCGATCGGCGCTGACTGCAGGTGCGGCGATGGTGCGGTCGAGGACAGGGGTGCAGACACGTGAAGGACCCTAGCTCTGGCTGGTCACCGGTTGCTTGCGCTGCCGCAAGACATGCTCTACGAGTTCGATCAAAGTGTTTTTCACGGCTTGGCGTTGTCGAGCGTCGGTGAGTACGACCGGAACGTTGGGATCGATGGACAGCGCCTCGCGGACGTCCTCGGCTCGGTGCCGAGCGACGCCGTCGAAGCAGTTGACGGCGACGATGTAGTTCAGACCGCGGTCCTCGACGAAGTCCACCGCGGCGAAGCAGTCCGCCAACCGCCGGGTGTCCACGAGCACGACCACTCCGATGGCGCCTCGCATCAGGTCATCCCACATGAACCAGAAGCGATGCTGGCCAGGGGTTCCGAACAGATAGAGGATTAGCTCGTCTCCCAGGGACACCCGGCCGAAGTCCATGGCGACAGTGGTTGTCCCTTTGTCCGGTGTCGATCCGAGGTCGTCGATCTCGCTCGAGGCCTCGGTCATCAGTGCCTCGGTGCGCAGCGGGGTGATCTCTGAGACGGCGCCGACGAACGTCGTCTTCCCCACTCCGAAGCCACCGGCAACGACGATCTTCGCTGACGAGCGCGCAGCCGGACCCGGGGTTCGAGATGGCGGCGCTGGTGCAGCGGATGGGTTCGGCAGGCGCGGCCAGACCGGCCCGGTCACGTGCTCCGCCGGCTCGGCACGGACACCGTCATAGCTGTCGGAGCCCACTGAGCACCTTCTCCAGCAGCGCGACCTCGGGCTGACCGGTCGCATCGCCGGCGGTGGTGTGTACGGTGACCAAGCCAATCCTGGCCATGTCGCCCAGCAAGACCCTCGCCACCCCTAAGGGCAGGGTCAGCCTGGCGGCCACCTCGGCCACCGATTGCACCTGCCGACAGAGGTCGGCGATGGGGCGGTGCTCCGGATTCATCTGGGCGACATCGCTGCCACCGCCGTTGATGGTGGTGATCAGCGCCTCGATCGGCAGGTCGTAGTCCGACCGTGTCCGGCCGCGCGTCCGCGCGTAAGGGCGAACGATCGGGGTCGGGTCGTCGGAGGGTTCCATCAAACACCGCTCACGGCCAACTCCTACCCGGCGATCTCACGCAGCTGTGAGCGCAGCGCCGGCGTGAGCAACTGCCCGGCCCGATCCACGAGCAACGCCATCTCGTATCCGACCAGCCCCAGATCACAATCCGGGGCGGCGAGCACGGCAAGGCAGGAGCCGTCGGAGATCGACATCAAGAGCATCGCACCGCGCTCCATCTCAACCGCAGTCTGGACGACTTCGCCGCCGTCGAAGCAGCTGGACGCCCCCTGGGTGAGACTGATCAAACCCGACGTCACGGCCGCCAACTGATCGGCCCGATCTCTCGGCAGCGCCTGCGATGAGGTCAACAACAGCCCGTCGGAGGAGACCACCACCGCGTGCGCGACTCCGGCCACTCGCTCGGCGAAGTTGCTGACCAGCCATCCGAATTGGCCGGGATGGGTTGTCGGCTCCCGGTACTCGGTCGTCATTGGCGCTCCTGAGACGTCGGTAACTCGCCGTGCCGGCCCACTGCGTTGCGCGTCGGTTCACCCATCGAGCGGTCCGAGTCTTCCATCGGCGAGGAGTGCCGACCTCGGCGGGTGCCACGCTGGTAGCTGCTCAGGTTCCCGCGAACCCGTTCAGCGTCGCGCAGCAGAGTCACGTTGTTCGAGCGGCCGGCCGCGACGGTCTCGACAGGCGGACGAGCCGCGCCTCCGGGCACGAGGTGCGCACGCGGCCGGCGCCGGGGAAGTCCAGCCGCCGTCGTTCCGGCGTCCACCGGCGTACGTAGCTGATCTGCGGCCTGCCACCCCTCGTCGGCCGATGAACCGAAGTCCGGCGGTGCGTCCAGGCCCCATCCGCTGGCATCGTCGGGGGACTGTTCGGTGTTGGCGTCTTGTCCGGCGAGGTCGTCAGGAACGGTGGGCAGCTGGCTGAACCACGCCGAACGCATCTCCTGGAAGATCGGCGTCCCCTCCCCCTGACCCTGACTCGAGGAGTCGGCCGGCGGCAGTGCCGCGAAGAAATCCGTCGGGCCGGTCGGCCCGGTCGGCCCGCTGGGAGCGAACAAATCCAGCGCGGGCCCGCTCTGGTTGCCCACCAGCGGCTCCAGCGAGAAGTCCAGGGCCTGGGTGATGGCCGCGTCGAACGGGGCACCATTCCTGCTGCCGTTCGACGCAGCGTACTGCGCGACATGACCCTTCGGCACCGAACCGTTGCCAACAGTGACCGGGGCGCGGTCACGTCCGGAACCAGTACCGGTCGCGGCCGGGACCATGGAGCCGTTGACGGGTGCGGAGAACATCGTGCTCGTACCGGCAGTGGCCATGGAGCTGTTGGTCTCGGCATCGGCCGGCTGGCCGACGACCTGAGCAGGACGCTCGGCTTCAGCCGAGATTAATCCGCTGGGCACCGAGACCTCGGCGGTCAGGCCGCCCTCGGGGCCGGTGGCCCGCATCCGGACCGAGATGCCGTGCCGGGCTGCCAGCCGGCCGACCACGAACAGGCCCATGTGCCGGGACACCGACACGTCGACCATCGGTGGAACGGCGAGCCGGTCGTTGATCGCAGCCCGTTGGGTGGCAGACATCCCGATACCGGTGTCTCGGATCTCGATCAGCATGCTGCCATCGGGCTGCATCGCGCTGGCCAGTACGACCGGGGCTTCTTTCGGAGAGAAGTTCGTGGCGTTGTCGAGCAACTCGGCGGTCAGGTGTACGAGGTCGTTGACCGCAACACCGCGGATGGCGGCGTCCGGCACGCTCTCGATCGTGATCCGCTGATAATCCTCGATCTCGGAGATGGCGCCACGCGTGACGTCGAGCACGGCGCGGGGGGCTCCGGTCCGCTGACGGGTCTCCGAGCCGGCGAGCACGAGCAAGTTCTCGTTGTTGCGGCGCATGCGGGTCGCGAGGTGGTCCAGGCGGAAGAGTTCGGCGAGCGCCTCAGGATCGCGTTCCCCGCTTTCCAAGGCATCGATGATCCTGAGCTGGCGTTCGACCATTCCCTGGCTGCGCCGGGACAGGTTGACGAACATGTCGTTGACCGTGCTGCGCATCATGGCTTGTTCGGTGGCCAGCCGGACGGCCTCCTGGTGCACCTCGTCGAAGGCGCGGGCCACCTGACCGATGTCCTCGCTGGTGTGTACGGCGGTCGGCACTGGAGCGATCTCGTCCTTCCAGCCACCGGGTCGGCGCAGTTGGTCGACGAGTGCGGGTAGTCGCCGCTGGGCCACATCGAGAGCGCTGGCCCGGAGGGCCAGCAACGGTCTGAGAACCGACCGGGCAACCAGGACGAGCAAGATCAAGGTGAACAGGAGCAACAACGCCACGATCGAGGCATCGCGGATCGTGGTGGTGACGGCGTTGTCGCTGGCCGCCGCGGTCGCGCCCGACAGATCGTCGCTCAGGGATGCCTCGACCGTTCGCAGACTGTCCTCGAGCCCGGTGGCTGACTCGTCCCATCCGGCCGCAATGCTGCCGAAGGCGACGAAGGCTGGCCACTCGCCCAGCCCGATCAGCAGGAAACGCTCTCGATCGGTGCTGACGGTCCCACGGACAGCGGTGAAGTAGACCTGACGCTCCGATGAGGGCACCGCTTCGGCGAATCCGCGGATGGCGGAGTCGTATCCAGCCTCGGTCGAGCGCAGTTGGGATTGCTCGACCGAGGTGATGGCATCTCGTAAACTGGCGGCCAACAGCACGGCGTGCTGAACCGAGAGTTGCTCCTTGGCTTGCGCCAGAAAGCCGAGCCCCGCGGCGAGCGACGCCGACTCGGCCGACACCCCGCTCAGCGCCACTCGATTGAATCGCAGCAGGAAGCTGATCACTTCGCTGTACCGGCCGATGGCGGCATTGACATCGGTGCCCGGTGCGAACACCTGCTCACGCACGACTGCCAACGTATCCAGTCGACGCAGGACATCAAGGTAGGCCGTAGAGGGCCCCTCGGCCAGGTCGCCGGGGTTGTCCTCGAGGGTGCGCAGCTCAGCGACCTCGGCGTCGACCTTCTGGATCTGCTCTTCTACCAAGGCCCGCTGCTCCAGGCTTTCGGTGGCGGCCGCGGCCGCGACGCGATGCCGTTCGGCCTGCAACTCGTCTACGACGCTCGCGACCTGTTGAGTGAGGGCGACCTGGCCCTGGACTGCCGCGAGAGTCTGGATATCGCTCACCGACGCGGCGATCCGCAGTCCGCCCAGGACGCCGGCTAGGACCAGCGGGATCACCAGCAAGACGACCAACCTGGACCTCAGCCGCCAGTTCCGCAGCCTCCAACGTCCGGATTGCGGGCGAGTTGACCCCGTCGAATCCTGCGCATGGAACCGGGCGCCCACCGGCT
>JACCTM010000045.1 GCA_013812385.1 Geodermatophilaceae bacterium
ACCTAGATCGACCCCATCAACGGCCGGGTACGACGCTTCATCGGCCGACCCGACGGCGACGACATCGTCTTGCTCAGCGACGAAGACGATCCGCAACTCCGCTGGTGCTTTACCGACATCAAAGCAGACTCGTTCACCTGGCGAGCCGGAACGTCACACGACAGACTCGGATGCGCCGAAAGAGGGTGGTGCTGCGGGACGCGACCGTTGGCTGCCTCAGATGAGCAAGCGCGAAAGGCAACGCTTGGGTTAGCGCACACCGCGCGGTTGAGGTTGGCCACGAAGTCAGAGCCGAGCGACCATCATCACCTCGTCGCGGTCATCCCCGGGGACAACTCGCACCGCGCCGGGGTGACGTCCGACGACGGCGTAGCCGAAGCGTTCATAGAAGCTCTCGAGGCCTGTACCGCCGCGCACCGTGAGCTGCAGTTGCTCCAGCCCGAGAGTGCGCGCCATCTGGTGCAGTCCTTCGACCAGCAGGCGCCCTGCGCCAACCCCCTGCAACTCGGGGCGCACCATGACACGCAGCAGCGTGCGCCAGTGGCGCTGCACGGCTGAACCGCGGTCCACAAGCAACCCCATGCCCACGGCCGTGTCAGCGCTGCGCAGAATGCCGAGGGCGTCGTGGCCGACCGTCACCCGCTGCAGTGCGGCGTCCAGGGTGGCCGCCACAGCCGCTTTGTCGGCAGGAGCAGTGAAGCCGACGCTGCCCCCGGCGTCGGTCACCCCGACCCAGGTGTCGAGGAGATCCTCGCGCAACTTGGGCGAACCGGCCTCCGATGGGAGGACTGACGCGAAGACAAGGTCGACTACGTCGGGCGGGAGGTCGGCAGGCACGACGATCATTCTCGCCGATCGCGGACAGCAGGTCACTCCGTATCAGGATCCGCATCCGGGCGGAGTTCCCGGCTTCACGCCTGTCCGGACGTCTGTTCGATTAGAGCCAGATGGCGGACACGCCACACCACCCCGAGTGCAGGGTCTTCCGTAGGACTTGATTCGATCCGCTCTACGGCGAAGCCCTCACGCTCATAGAACCCGCCCGCGCGCTCGTTGGCCACGGAATGTTCGATATACAGCCGATCAGCGTTAGCGGGCAGCTGCACGGTGAGCGCATCAAGTAACTGAGGTTGCCCAAGACTGGGTCGTCGTCGTCGACGAGGCCAGAGCACGCACGACTGTGGACCCCGATGGTAAGCCGGCAACCATCCACGACGCCGTACTGAGGGCACAGCGAACTGGCTGAGCGATCCGACGCTCTCCCCGCGAGGCGGCTGGCAGCCGGCTAGCTCGATGGGGCCAGCAGCAACCTCAGCGTCAGCTCCATCACGTTTGCCCGGCTGCGCTCGCCGTGATCGGCAACCACGAAGTGCTCGCCGATGTAGAGCGAGAACAGGAGCATGCAGCGGGCCTCGACGTCGTCCGGGTCGGGGCAGAAGGCATCGAACAACGAGCGCAGGTAGTCCATCCGCCGGTTGTCCACCCGGCGGAGACGCTCGGCAACCGCCGGGTCGCGTCGGGCCCAGTCCCGGACGGCGAGGTCCATCGTGACGTCGGTGGTCAGCCGATCGCCGGAGTCGACCATCGTGAACAGCCGCCGCAGCCGGGTCTTCGCATCGCCGCCCTCGCTCTCGACGCGGTCGATCAGCTCGTCGGTGATGTCCCGCTCCCACCTGTCCAGGATCTCCTCGAGCAGCGCACGCCGGTTGTCGAAGTACCCGTAGAAGCCGCCCTTGGTGACGCCGATCGCCTGCGCCAGCGACTCGATCCGGACGGCGTCGGGTCCCCCGGCGGCAAGGGCCCGCAGCCCTTCGTCGATCCACCTGCGGCGAGGTGTGCGAGCCACCGCCATGACCTGCCTCCATTCTCCCCCACAGCATCTGTACGCCGCCGTATAGATACTGCTAACCTCAATCTGTACGGCATCGTATAGATTGAGGTTCGGGCATGAGACTTCCCAGCACCGCGCACACATCCCGCCCCTGGCGCATCCACGAGTTGACTTCCGACTTCCACCTGGAGGACGTGTGGGCACTCCCGACGCCGGGAGGCCCAGGCGAGCTTCCCCGCCTGGTCTCGCAGTTCGTCTCCGGCGACTTCCCAGACGGTGCCCCGCTCGTCGTCCGTGCCCTGTGGGAGGCCCGGTGGAAGATCGGGGGGCTGCTCGGCTGGGACGACACGGACACTGGCGTCGGCTCCAGGGTGCCGACCCTGCGCGACCGACTTCCGGAGGACCTGCGTGCCGCCCCGACCGGCCCGGACCTTGTCGGGCGCCCCTTCACCTCGCTCTACCAGCTCGAGAACGAATGGGCCTCAGAGATGGCCAACCGGACAGTGCACGCGGTCATGCACATCGGCTGGGTCCCGGACGACGCAGGCGGCTATCACGCCCAGATGGCGGTCCTGGTGAAGCCCAACGGACTAATCGGGACCGCGTACATGGCAGCGATCAAGCCGTTCCGACACCTGATCGTGTACCCAGCTTTCATGCGATGGATCGGGCGCGGGTGGCAGGCCAACGCGCAGATCGACCCGAACCTCCACCGGCCTGCTTCATAATCCGCACAGCGGCGCGTCGTCGTCGTGCCTGGCGCACCGGAACGGCGATAGACCGAGTGCGACTGCGGCAAGTGCGCGGCCGGTGATCCCGATCCAGAGCGCGGGGCGATAGCCGAGCGTGTCGGCGAGCACCCCGCCTAGCGGTGCTCCCACCACGACAGCCGCCCGGTTCAGCGAGCGCATCGTGGAGTTCATCCGGCCCTGTAGACCATCGGGGGTCACCGACTGGCGGTAGGACATCTCGACCGGCCCCTCAGGCCGAGGCCGAGGCCGAACAGGAACTGACCCGCGCCGACCAATGCCCAGGTCGCCCACTCGAGGGCTGGGTCTGTGACGGTCGGAGCGACCGCGATCAGGGCGAAACCCCCCGCCTCGAGCAGCCGAGACCCGGAAATCGTCGGGGAGATGCCGATCCGACGAGAGATCCGGGTCGAGAAACTGCTGCCCAGCAGCGCCCGATCCCGGCCAATCTGAAGGTGACGCCGACCGCGAACGCGCTCAAACTCAGGGTCAGCAGGACGAAAGGCACGTACACCGTCGCGAGGATGCTGGAGAAGTAGAACCACCCGTGGGTCCCCAGGGCCGGGGGTTTGAGCATGCGGTGCCCGTAGACCCAAGACAACCCCGCCTTGGCTTCCCGAGCGATGCTCGACGGAGTCCCGGGGTCTCGTTCGGGTTTGGGATCGGCCACCCGGATGGTGGCCGTCAGCAAACCCGAGACCAGATAGGAAGCCGCGTCCACCAGCACTGCTATTGGTGCCCCGAGCCAGGAGATCAGTCCTCCGGCCACCACCGGCCCAGAAGCCTGGGCTACCGAAGCACTCTGCTCGAGCCGGGCGTTTGCCGGAGTCAACAACGTCCGCGGCACGAGGCGTGGAAGGAAGGACTGATGTGCCGCGTCATTCATCAGCGACAGCAGGCCGAAGGCGATCATGAACGCCATCAGGGTCGGAATCGTGAGCCGATCGAGCGCGGCCAGCAACGGAATCAGTCCGAGCAGCACCGCACGGGCGAGGTCGGTGCTCACCAGCACCGGCCGCCGCCGCAGCCGATCGGCCAGCACACCGGCGACCAGGCCGAAGACGAGATAGGGCAGCCACCGGGCGGAGCTGACCAGGCCGACGTCGGTTGCCGACCCGTCGAGGGGCGTAACCGCGAGCGCCATCCACCCAGCAAAGCGTTGCGACTGACCGGGGCGATGGGTTCTCCTGCAGTACTCAGGAGGCCCTGCCGTTGGTCCGGGCTGAGCCGCTGAGCTTGCCCAACAGCGCGACGAGTTGCTTGCGCTCGGCCGGGGTCAGTCTGGTCATCGACGGCGTCTGTTCGGCGAGTTCTCGCTGGATCGCCTCCCTGAGTTTGCGGCCTTTGGGCGTCAATGCGAGCAGCTTGATC
>JACCTM010000053.1 GCA_013812385.1 Geodermatophilaceae bacterium
GCCGGCGGCCCTCGGCCCGTTCGAAGTCCTCGGCAAGACGCCGGGTCTTCTCGATGTCGTCCATGGCGCCCGCCTCGTCCCGGTAGACACCTGAGATCGTCCGCACCGTGGCCCGGTGCCGGCCGTAGACCTCCTCCAGGGCCGACGAGATCTCGCCGACCGTGGCTTTGGCCCGCGCCGCGTCGATGGCCAGGGTCAGCAGATTGTCGGCGAGGTCGGAGCCTCGACGCCCTTCCGATGCTGCCTGAGCAGCATCGGTCAGCTTCTTCAGCGCGACCGCACAGGCCGGTGCGTCCCGTTTCGCGCGAAGGGTCTGCAACCTGGCGACCTGCTGGGCCAGGACGTCGGCATTGTCAATCTTGAGGACGTCGATGTCCTCGTCGGCGTCCTCCACCCGATACTTGTTCACGCCGATCACCGGCTGGCGCCCGGAGTCGATCCGCGCCTGGGTACGGGCGGCGGCCTCCTCGATCCGGAGCTTGGGCAGGCCTTCCTCGATCGCCTGTGCCATTCCCCCTGCGGCCTCGACCTCCTCGATGTGCGCCCAGGCACGGCGGGCCAGGTCGTAGGTCAGTCTCTCGACATAAGCCGATCCGCCCCACGGATCGATGACGCGCGTCGTACCGGACTCCTGGTCCAGCATGATCTGGGTGTTGCGGGCGATCCGCGCCGAGAAGTCAGTCGGTAGCGACAGTGCTTCATCCAGCGCGTTGGTGTGCAGCGACTGGGTGTGTCCCTGCGTCGCAGCCATCGCTTCCAGGCAGGTTCGTACGACGTTGTTGAAGACGTCCTGCGCAGTCAGTGACCAACCCGACGTCTGGCAGTGCGCCCGCAGCGACAGGGACTTGTCGTTCTTGGCGCCGGCACCGGCGACCAGCTTCGCCCAGAGCAGCCGCCCGGCACGGAGCTTGGCGACCTCCATGAAGAAGTTCATCCCGACCGCCCAGAAGAAGGACAGCCGTGGCGCGAAGACGTCGATGTCCAAGCCTGCGGCCTGACCCGCCCGGATGTACTCCATGCCGTCGGCCAGGGTGTAGGCCAACTCCAGGTCCGCGGTCGCACCGGCCTCCTGGATGTGATAACCCGAGATCGAGATCGAGTTGTACTTCGGCATCTTCTGCGAGGTGTAGCTGAAGATGTCGCTGACGATCTGCATGGACGGTCCGGGCGGGTAGATATAGGTGTTACGGACCATGAACTCCTTGAGGATGTCGTTCTGGATCGTGCCCGAAAGCTGTTCCGGGGCAACGCCTTGCTCCTCGGCGGCGGCGATGTAGAGCGCGAGCACTGGCAGCACCGCTCCGTTCATCGTCATCGAGACTGACATCTGGTCGAGCGGGATGCCGTCGAAGAGCTGGCGCATGTCCAGGATCGAGTCGATCGCGACGCCGGCCATCCCGACATCGCCCGGTACGCGTGGGTGGTCGGAGTCGTACCCGCGGTGGGTCGGCAGGTCGAAGGCGACCGAGAGACCCTTCTGCCCGGCGGCGAGGTTGCGCCGATAGAAGGCGTTCGACGCGGCTGCGGTGGAGAACCCGGCGTACTGGCGGATCGTCCATGGCTGCGTCGTATACATCGTTGGGTACGGCCCACGCAGATACGGCTTGATCCCTGGGTAGCTGCCGAGGAAATCCAGATCTCTCAGATCCTCAACGGTGTACAGCGGATGAACCGTAATGCCCTCAGGCGTCTGCCAATTCGCTTCAGCGACGCTACGTCCGGCCGTCGCCTGATACTGGTCGGCCCACTGCATCGGTCCGGGTGCATCGCTCGAAAGTGGCCCGAGCTCGACATCACCGAAGTCCGGGATCACCGACGGCACGACTGCCTCGCCCCGGGCACTTGCCGCACCGCTCATGACGGCTCATCTCCCTCGGCCGACACGAGCTCGCCGAGCACCCTGCCGAGCACTTCCAGCGCATCAATTCCGGCGAAGACATGTCCATCGATTCCAGCGACGTCACCGGACGTGCTGGGTGATCCGGCCAGCCACACCTGGGTCGCTCCGGCAGCAACCAGCGCATCGGCAAGCGCGGCCCCCCGGTCCGCGTAGAGCTGGTCAGTGCCGCACAGGCACACAACCGACGTTGCGGCCCGGGCGAAGGCCGACACGATCGCCGCATTCTCGCCGCCATCGGCGCCATTGCTGGGAGTGTCGAGTCCGGCGGCCTGGAAGAGGTTCGCGGCGAAGGATGCCCGAGGCGTCGAGGCGTCGACCGAACCCAACGTCGCCAGGAAGACTGCCGGCCGCGAATCCCGTTCCGCAGCAATGACATCCACTTGATCCCGGAGCGTCTCGAAGTCACCCGCAGCTCGTACGACCGGCAGGGCGGCCTGTCGCGACCCGGGCTCCACAGGCGGGTGCGGCTCACGTTCGGGGAGGGTCTCGGTCAGGTTCGGGAACTCGCTGACTCCGGTGATCGGATCGCTTCGGTGCGCCAGGTGATCCCGACGGACGGCCCAGACCGACGCGATCCGATCGGTGAGCAAGCCGCTGCTCATGGCCTCGGCCAGTCCCCCGGCCCGCTCGATCTCGGTGAACCATTCCCATGCGGCCGTGGCTAGCTGATCGGTCAACGACTCGACGTACCAAGAGCCGCCGGCCGGGTCGAGCACCCGGGCGAGGTGGCCCTCCTCCATGAGCAGAGTCTGGGTGTTACGGGCGATGCGGCGGGCGAAGGAATCCGGCAGCCCGATTTCACTGTCGAAGGGCGCCACCGTGACGGCATCGGCTCCACCCACTCCGGCGGCGAAGCAGGCAACGGTGGTGCGCAGCATGTTCACCCACGGATCACGCCGGGTCATCATCACCGATGAGGTGACCGCATGCTGGCGCTGACCACGAACCGACGCCGACGCGCCGGACACCTCGCCGACCCGGTTCCACAGACGACGGGCGGCCCGGAGTGTGGCGATGGTCAGGAACTGGTCCGCGCCGGCGGAATACCGGAACTCCAGGGCTGCCAACGCCGAATCGACGTCCATCCCTTCGTCGGTCAGCAGACGAAGGTATCCGACACCGGCCGCCAACGAGCAGCCCAGCTCCTCCACGACTCCGGCGCCGGCATCGTGAAACACCGTGCTGTCCACAACAATCGCCCGCAGATGCGGAAAGTTGTCGTGGCAGCGGCACGCCAACGAGACCGCTACCGAAACGTCCAGGTCGGAATCGGTACGGATGGCATCGCCGTACGGATCAGCGCCCAGGTTGCCGAGCAGTTCACCGGCCTTGACACCCTGTGAGGCGGCCAGTTCGAAGTAACAATCGGCAACCTGCAACGTCGCCGACCCCGCCTGCAGCACAACTGGAGCCACGTCCAAGAGCACGCCATCGAGCACCTCGGGCAGTGCTTGGGCGGGAATGGCCCCCGGGCCAAGCACCAGCCAGAGCGAGGTCACGCCGTTGTGGAGGTCGGCAGCGATTGCCTGCCGGGTGACCTCGACGTCGGGGTGGGCGTGGCGGGCGCGTACGTCCCAGCCCGTGTGCTCGGGCAGACCCGCCCGCCGCCCGCGGACGAACGGTGCCAGACCGGGTACGCCGACCTGCTTCGGGAGATCCGCGGCATCCTCGGCGACGTACAGCGGCGCGATCTCGATCCCGCTGCCGACCGACGTACGCAGCGAATCCTCAGCCGGCCCTGACGCAACCCCGGATCCGGACCGGCGGAGCACCCCAGCGACCAGCTCCTGCCATTGCCCTCGGTCGGCTTGCGGGAATCCGGCGGCAAGGGACAGCGCCTCTGGGGCGGTCACCCCTTCCGGCGGCGACACTTCCTCCGTCGTCGTGGGAGGTGGGTCGGACCGCTGCGCCATCGAGGTTGCGCTACCCGGGCTCGCCCGCCAGCGCCCGGAGCGCCGTACGAGCCAATAGCCGTACCCCGATCGAGAGAGCGCGTTCGTCGATGTCGAAAGAACCGCGATGCAGATCCAACGGGGGCCCGCCGCCGTAGGTGCCCAGCCGCGCCAGCCCGATCGGTGCGTAGTCGGCGTACCAGGCGAAGTCCTCGCCGCCAAGGCTCTGCTCGGTCGGCTGGACGCCGTCGGTACCGACGGTCTCCCGGGCCGAGGCGGTGAGCGTGGCGATCGGACCGGGAGAGTTGACGACCGGAGGTACGCCGCGCTGATAGTCGATCTGCACCTGCGCTCCGGTGGGCGCGACGACCTCCGCGACGAGTCGCCGGATCAGCTTCTCGGCCTCGTCCCAACAATCCCGGTCGAGCAGTCGTATCGTCCCATGCAGCGTGCCGCTGTCGGGAATCGTGTTGGCGGCGATCCCGGCACCGCCCGCACCCCAGACCAGCGACAGTCCGGCTCGTGGATCCACCTGCCGCGACAGCAGCCCGGGAGTCGCGATGATCACGCGGCCCAGGGCATCGACCAGGTCGACGGTCATGTGCGGCCGAGCTGTGTGCCCGCCCGGCCCGGTCAGTGTCACCTTGACCGCATCGCAGGCAGCAGTGATCGGCCCGGCCTTGAGACCCACCCGGCCTACGTCGAGGGTTGGGTCGCAGTGCACCGCAAAGGCTGCCACCGCCCCATCCACGGCGCCGGTCTTCAAAACCTCGAGCGCGCCGCCGGGAACCTGTTCCTCGGCCGGCTGGAACACGCACCGGACGCGACCGCCCAGGCCGTGGGCGATCCCGGGCTCTGCAGAGGCAGCCAATTCGCTGAGCAATCGGGCGACGCCGAGCAGGATCGCCGTGTGTGCGTCGTGCCCGCACGCGTGCGCGACTCCTGGGTTCTGGGACTTGTACGGCACGTCCTTGAGGTCGAACAGTGGCAGCCCGTCGATGTCTGCCCGGAGCACCACCACCGGGCCGGTTTCCCCGACATCGCAGATCGCGCCGCTTCCGTGATCGAGCACGGCTGGCTCCAGCCCCGCCCTGCGGAGCTGGCCCACGACGAGGTCGGTGGTCTGGTGTTCGACGTAGCCGAGTTCGGGGTTGGCGTGGATCGTGCGCCGGGTCTGCACCAACTCCGCGGCGTGGGCCTCGACCCAGGTATCGATCCAGTTCCCGACCCGCTCGCCTGGCAGAGCCTCACTCGTCGCGACGACTCTCATGCGCGGGACACCGGGGCAAATCCTCTCGATCGACAGTCGCTGGTCTCTTCGACCACTCGCAGTCGGAACGGCCCTGTTGGGCGCCCAGGTACGACGATCGACAACCTCGTAAGTCTAGGCCGCATCGATGGCCGATCCGGCGTCAGGCCGAGATCCTGCGCTGTGACCTTTGGCGCACCCTGCGGACCCGGGCGGGGTCATGCTCGTGTGCCGGACCGGAGGGACCGGCCGGATAGGTGAGGATGGAGGCCATGACGACGACCATTGCCACTCCGGACGCACTGCTCGACATGGTCGGCTCCGACCTGGGCACCAGCGATTGGGTCGAGATTCCGCAGTCCGACGTGGACGCCTTCGCCCGAGCCACAAAGGACGAGCAGTGGATCCACGTTGATCCCGAACGCGCTGCCACTGGACCGTTCGGCCATACGATCGTGCACGGCTATATGACCCTGGCCATGCTGGTGCCGTTGCTGCACAACGCCTTCCAGGTGAACGGCATAGCCATGGGAATCAACTACGGGCTGAACAAAGTCCGCTTCCCGGCACCGACGCCGGTCGGCTCCCGCGTCCGCGCCCAGGCCCAACTGGTCGCAGCCGAGCGGGTCAGCGGTGGTGTGCAAGCGATCGTCGATGCCACCGTGGAAGCCGAGGGCGTGGACAAGCCGGTCTGCGTAGCCCAGTCCATCGTGCGCTACTACCCCGCTCAGTGAGCTCCGCCGCTGTGTCATCAAGCCTTCTCGACGCGGAAGCGGCCGGTGCCGCGCTGCGCGATGCACTGCCGACGAGCAATCCCACCGTGGCCGTGGTCATGGGTTCGGGGTGGCTGCCGGCCGCCGATGTCCTCGGTGAGCCCATCGCCGAGATCTCGGCCGCCGACCTGCCCGGGTTCACCGCCCCAGGCGTGGTCGGGCACAGCGGCAAGATCCGGCTGATCGAGGCAGGCAAGCGCCAGGCGCTGGTGTTCCTGGGACGTACTCATCTGTACGAGGGCCACGGCGTCGCCCAGGTCGCTCACGCGGTTCGTACCGCGGCCGCCGTCGGAGTCGAGACGATCATCCTGACCAACGCCGCCGGCGGTCTGCGTGCGGACTTCACCGTCGGCCAGCCGGTTCTGATCAGCGACCACCTCAACTTGACCGCGACCTCGCCGCTGGTGGGTGCGCAGTTCATCGACCTGACCGACCTGTATTCGCCGCGCCTGCGCCGGGTGGCCCGGGAGATCGAGCCAGATCTGGCCGAAGGCGTGTACGCCGCCTTGCCTGGACCGCACTTCGAGACCCCTGCCGAGATCCGCATGCTGCGCGGTATGGGCGCCGATCTGGTGGGGATGTCGACCGCGCTCGAGGCGATCGCAGCACGCGCAGCCGGTATGGAGGTGTTCGGGCTGTCCCTGGTCACCAATCTCGCTGCGGGGATCACCGGCGTACCGCTCAACCACGTCGAGGTGCTCGAGGCGGGTCAGGCCTCGGCGCAGCGGATGGGTGGATTGCTGCGGGACCTGATCGGCCGGCTCTAGCCGATGTCTTCCTCGTCGATGGCCTCCGCTGCGCAGCCGGCCACACCGCTGCCGCAGCCGCAGCCACAGCCACAGCCACCGGATGGGCAACTCCAACCGCTGCTCGACGCGGTGGCGTCCTGGATCGCCGACGACCCCAACGCCGATGACGCCCGGGAACTCGGCGCGCTGTTCACCGCGGCCAGCGCTGGGCATGTCGACGCCGTCGCCGATCTGGCGGATCGGTTCACCGGCCCGTTGACCTTCGGGACCGCCGGGCTGCGCGGCCCGCTTCGCGCCGGGCCCGGCGGGATGAATGCAGCGGTCGTACGTCGCGCCGCAGCCGGGTTGGGCGCCTATCTCGCTGAATCCGGGACGTTGGGCACGGTCGTCATCGGTTACGACGCGCGGCATCGCAGCCGGGAATTCGCCCACGACAGCGCGGCCGTGCTGTCCGCCGCCGGTTTTCAGGCTGTGGTGCTGCCGCGGCCGCTGCCCACGCCGGTCCTGGCCTTCGCGGTCGGGTACTACTCCGCGGTCGCCGGAGTCATGGTCACCGCCAGCCACAATCCGCCGCAGGACAACGGCTACAAGGTCTACCTGGGGGACGGTGCACAGATCGTCCCCCCGGCCGACGCACAGATCCAGGCGGCGATCGCCGCCGTCGGCTCGACCCTGTCCATCCCGACGGCCGAGAACTTCTGCACGGTCGACGACACGGTGGTGACCGCGTACGTGGAGGCGATCGCCGGTCTCGTGGCCGCGGATTCCCCGCGCGACCTCTCCGTCGCCTACACCGCCATGCACGGAGTCGGATCGGTCGTGCTGCGTGATGTCTTTCGGGTGGCCGGCTATCCCGCGCCGGAGGTCGTCGCCGCCCAGGACGAGCCGGATGCGGACTTTCCGACGGTTGGCTTTCCCAACCCGGAGGAACCTGGAGCCATGGATCGGCTGCTGGAGCTGGTCGCCTCCAGCGGAGCAGATCTCGGGATCGCCAACGACCCCGACGCCGACCGCTGCGCGATCGCGAGCCAGGGCCGGATGCTCAGCGGGGACGAGGTCGGGGTCCTGCTCGCCGACCATCTTTTGGCCCGTGGCGAGACCGGTACCTTCGCCGCCAGCATCGTCTCGTCGTCGCTGTTGGGAAAGGTCGCGGCTGCGCAGGGGGTTCCGTACGCCGAGACGCTGACCGGCTTCAAGTGGATCGTCCGTGCTCCGACGGTCACAGGCGTACCACTGTCCTTCGGGTACGAGGAGGCACTGGGCTATGCCGTCGCCCCGGCGCTCGTACGGGACAAGGACGGGATCTCCGCAGCATTGCTGTTCGCCGAGCTGGCAGCCCGACTCAAGGCGCGCGGGGCCACCGTTGACGACCGGCTCGACGAACTGGCACTCGAGCACGGTCTGCATGCCACCGCGCAGATCTCGATCAGGGTCGAGCGCCTCGCTGAGATCGGTGAGCTGATGTCTCGGCTGCGCCAGGCACCTCCAGCCCAACTGCTATGCCGTGATGTGGCTGCAGAGGACCTGCTACCCGAGGCCGACGTGCTGCGGTTTCGAGGGGACGGCGTACGCGTGATCGTGCGGCCCAGCGGCACCGAACCGAAGCTCAAGAGCTATCTCGAGGTCGTCGTCCCGGTCCTTCCGGATGCGGGAATCCTCGGGGCACGAGGTCGAGCGGCCGAGGAACTCGAAGCCCTGCACACCGAAGTCAGCACCCTGCTCGCCCGCCCCTGACCGCACATTCTCCGGCTAACGCCGGTTCGCTACACAACCGCCGATCTGGCTGCCGGCATTCGGGCGGTTGTGTAGCGAACCGGCCGAATGAGCGGAGAAACGCGCGTCAGACGGCGCCGAACTGGCGATCGCCGGCGTCCCCGAGCCCCGGCACGATGTAGGCCTGATCATTGAGACCCTCGTCGATGCTGGCCGTGAACACCCGCAGTGGCATGCCAGTGGACTCGAGTCGGGCCAGACCCTCGGGTGCGGCCAGCGTGCACAAGATGGTGATCTCCTCGGCGCCGCGATCCAACAACAGCCGGCAGCAGTGTTCCAACGAGCCGCCGGTGGCCAGCATGGGATCGAGCACAAAGACCGGGCGACCGGCAAGGGACTCCGGCAACGACGACATGTATGCCGTCGGCTCAAAGGTCTCCTCATCGCGGGCCAACCCGACGAAGCCCATCGTCGCCTCGGGCAGCAGTCCGAATGCCGCATCGGCCATGCCGAGGCCGGCGCGGAGCACGGGCACGAGCACCGGCGGGGTGCTGACCTTCGTGCCCAACGTCGGCCCGACCGGAGTCGTGATCGCGAAGTCCTCGACCGGGAGATCACGGGTGGCTTCGAAGAGCAGCATGACGCTGAGTTCGGCGAGGGCGGCGCGGAAGGTCGCGCTGTCGGTCACCTCGTCGCGCATCGTCGTCAGGCGGGCTCGGGCGAGGGGATGATCAACGACGGTGGTCTGCACGAGGAGTCACCGTAGCGCCCCGCGACGGCCACTAGACTCGTCCATCGTGGCCGCCCCGACGATCGATCCCGCCCTCTCCTCGGCGACGGCGCCCCCGGCCTACCTCGATGCCACCCGGGACAACGCGTCGCTGCGGGCATTTCTGCACGGGTTGCCCGGCGTCGACCAGGTCGGTGCGGAGGCGCGGGTGGCCACGCTGGCTACCCGGTCGATCAAGACCACGGCCAAGGCCTGGGCGATCGACACCGCGATCGGCTTGATCGACCTGACCACCCTCGAGGGCGCGGACACACCGGGCAAGGTCGCGTCGCTGTGCGCCAAGGCTCGGCGCCCCGACCCGAGCGATCCGAGCTGCCCGTCCACGGCTGCGGTGTGCGTGTACGGCGACCTCGTCCCGTACGCCGTCGAAGCACTCAAGGGCACCGACATCCACATCGCCGCGGTGGCCACCGCCTTTCCGAGCGGCCGGGCCAGTCGCGAGGTCAAGATCACCGATGTCCAGGACGCGGTACGCGCCGGAGCCGACGAGATCGACATGGTCATCGACCGGGGCGCGTTCCTGTCCGGGCGCTACGCCGACGTGTTCGCCGAGATCGTCGCGGTCAAACAGGCTTGCGGCACTGCGCATCTCA
>JACCTM010000058.1 GCA_013812385.1 Geodermatophilaceae bacterium
TGGCGGTGTTGGGCCCGAAGATCCGGTTCACCGACAGCGCCCGAACCTTTCCGGTGCCCGGCTCCTGCAGGGTGAAGACCCCGGCCCGGGAATCCTCCAGCGCCAAGGTGTTCAGCACCGCGGCATCACCGGCGGCCTGAGCGTTCACGTCGACCGTGCTGACGATGGTGAGCGAGCCCTGCTTCAACACCGGGGCGGGGATCTGGAGCTTGTTGGTGAGGTGCTTCTCCAGGAAGTCACAGAAGAACCCGCTGACCGTTGCCTCGTAGCATCCGCGCGCCGGTGCCTCGCCCAGAACGAGTGTGATCGGAGTCGCCCTGGCGGCCTCGATCTCTGCGGCCGGAGCGAAGCTGGCGTCCTGCATCCGGTCCAGCACCAGATCGCGGCGGGTGGTCGCGGCTTCCGTGTCGACCACCGGGTCGTAGTCGCTCGGACTCTGGACCAGACCCGCCAGCATCGCCGCCTCGGGCAGTGTCAGGTCCACCGGGGCCTTGCTGAAGTAGGTCCAGGCCGCGGCTTTGATGCCGTAGGCGCTCTGTCCGAAGTAGGCGATGTTCAGGTAGCGGGTGAGGATCTCGTCCTTGCTCAGGTCCTCCTCGACGGCCAGCGCCAGTCGGGCCTCGCGGAGCTTGCGGGCCACGCTCTGCTCGGTGGCAGCGGTGCGCTCTTCGGCGGTGTCGGCGGAGTACTCCAAGGTGAGCTTGACCAACTGTTGGGTGATCGTCGAGGCACCTTCTTGGACCTCGCCGGCGGCGGCGTTCGTAACCAGGGCTCGGAGCACGCCCTGGACATCCAGGCCGTTGTGCGAATAGAACCGCACGTCCTCGGTGGCCACGACCGCCCGTTGCATTACCTCGGGGATTTCCTCGATGGTCGCCGGCACGCGATAGAAGTCGTAGAAGTAGGTCAGTGGCGTCACGCCGTCGGAAGCCAGCACGGTCGTTATCCCGGCCAGCGGCTCGTCGGCAAGTTCCTCAGGGACCTGTTGAAGTAGCGTCGTGGCGTTGCGCGCAGCCAGGCCGGGCCCACCGACCCATGGGAGCAACAGCCCTGCCACCACCGCACCGGACAGAACGATGGCAAGGACCATTTGACCTGCGGCGCCCAGGCGGCGCTGGGTGGATTCCGACATCGCGATGGAGTTTACGCAGGCGGTCTGGAAGATGCCCGTTTCGTGCGTGTCTTCGTCGAGCCATGCGAAGGTGTCGGAGCGGTGAGGTGAGCGCCGATCGCACGAAGCGCGGCCAGGTCATACACGTCCGTGGCTGATGCGGGGACCGAACGAACCGGCACCTCCGGGTGGGCGCTGGCGAACTGGCGGGCCAGCCGCTGCTCGTGGGCGGCGGCCCGCATCCGCTGCGCGTGTACCTGCAGCAGCGACGCGGCCAGCACGGCGTCCCGGCCGCCAACCGCCGAGAGGCTCTCCGCCGCCCCCTCGGCCCGCCCGGCCGAGAGGCTCGGGGCGCTGCTCGGGTGCACTCGGTTGAATACCAAGCCGGCCAACGGCATCTGGTCACTGGACAACCGGTCCACGAAGTAGGAGGCCTCCCGAAGGGCATCCGGCTCGGGCGTGGCCACCACCAGGAACGCGGTACCCGGTTGGCGCAGCAGGTCGTAGGTAGCCTGTGCCCGTTGACGGAAACCGCCGAACATCGAGTCCAGAGCACCGACGAAGTGCGACACGTCGGTGAGCAGTTGGCCGCCGAGGATCTTGGCGATGATCCGGCCGAAGATGGCCAGGCCGGCACCGACGACCTTGAGATAGGCCCGACCGCCAACCCGGGCCGGCGCGGACAACAACCGGATCATGGTCCCATCGAGAAAACGACTCATCCGATGCGGGGCGTCGAGGAAGTCCAGGGCCGAACGGGACGGCGGGGTGTCCACGATGATGAGATCCCACTTGCCGCTCTCGCGGAGCTGTCCCAGTTTCTCCATCGCCATGTACTCCTGCGTCCCGGCGAAGGATGATGAAAGTGCCTGGTAGAAGGGGTTTTCCAGGATCTGGCGGGCGCGAGCTGGTTCGGAGTGCGCCTCGACGATCTCGTCGAAGGTGCGCTTCATGTCCAGCATCATCGCCTGCAGTCGACCGCCACTGGCCGCGGTGAACTCCGCTGCCGCGGGCACGTCGCGGGGAGTGTTGTCGAGCTCGCGCAGTCCCAGCGACTGGGCCAGGCGCCGTGCCGGGTCGATGGTCATCACCACGACCTGACGGCCGGTCTCTGCCGCGGCCAGGGCAAGGGCCGCCGAGGTCGTGGTCTTGCCGACGCCGCCGGCTCCACAACACACGATGATTCGGGTATCCGGGTCGGCGATAACGCCGGCCAGGTCGAGTGCCGGCGACGTACCGGACGTATCGGCCCTACCTGCAGTCCTGGGGCTCATCGGACTCGGACTCCGGCCTGGCTGAGGTGGTCGGCCAGCTCGTAGAGCGACCCGGTGTCGATCCGTCCGGGAAGTCTCGGAAGTTCATAGGTCAACCGACCCAACTCCTCGAGCCTGGCTCGGCAGGCGAGTTGGGCCCGCCAGCCCTGGGCGTGTTCAGCGGCTTCGAGCAGGAGCGGCGCGGCCAGCGACTCGCCGTCGAGCCCGGCCTCCTTGAGGCTGGCCGCGATGGCCGCCGAGTCGAGTCGGCCGCCGGCCGCTCGCGCCATGGCGCCCACCGGGAGCAGCGGTTGCTGGGCCATGTTGACGAGAATCGAGCCCACTGGCAGGCCGATCTTGCGCAGCTCGGCGATCGCATCCACGGTTTCCTGGACCGGCATGTCCTCAAGCACCGTCACGATGTGAATGGCGGTCTGCGAGGAACGCAGGACCGCCATCACCCCGTCGCTCTGGGTCTTGATCGGACCGCCCTTGGCCAGCCCGGACACATGTTCGGTGACCGAGAGGAAGCGGGCGATCCGGCCGGTGGGCGGCGCGTCCACGACGACGGCGTCGTAGGCCCGAGCGCCCTTGACCTGTCGGGTCACGGCCTCCTTGATCTTGCCGGTCAGCAGCACATCGCGAAGGCCCGGCGCGATGGCAGTGGCGAAGTCGACTGCGCCCATCCGCCGTAGCGCTCGCCCGGCGCGCTTGAGGTTGTAGAACATTTCCAGGTACTCGAGCAACGCGGCCTCGACGTCCACGGCCAGCGCGCGGACCTCACCGCCACCCCGTGCCACGGCGACCCGGCGCTCCTCGTAGGGCAGCGGCGGGGTGTCGAACAACTGCGCGATGCCTTGTCGCTCCTCCACCTCGACGAGCAGCACTCGCCGCCCGCCGGCGGCCAGGCTCAACGCCACGGCAGCGGCGACGGTCGTCTTGCCCGTCCCGCCCTTGCCGGTCACGACATGAAGTCGTGCCGCCGGCCAGGCGGCTTTGCTGGGCATGACCTCAGGGTAGGCAGCATCCCGTCGGGCCGCCCGTGGTGGTGAGCTTCGGTGCGTCAGTGGATGAGTGCAGTGGCGTGCATGGGTGATCAGGCTCACGGGGGACCCGGCCGGTCGGCGGGCTGCGCTAGCGTCCGGGTCATGCAGAAGTGGGAGTACGCGACGGTTCCGTTGCTCGTCCACGTGACGAAGCAGATCCTCGACACCTGGGGGGAGGATGGCTGGGAGTTGGTCACCGTCGTCCCAGGTGCCAACCCCGAACAACTGGTCGCCTACCTGAAGCGACCGCTGGACCGATCGTGACCGCGACGCAACGCCTGGCCGAGTTGGGCATCACCCTGCCCACCGTCGCGGCTCCGGTGGCCGCCTACGTACCCGCGGTGCAGACCGGCCCCTTGGTCTTCGTCTCCGGGCAACTGCCGTGGCTCGATGGCGCGCTACCGCGGACGGGCAAGGTCGGCGCCGAGGTCAGTCCGCAGGACGCGACCGAGGATGCGCGGCAGTGCGCCTTGAATGCTCTTGCCGCGATCGACGCGTTGGTGGGCATCGATGCCGTCACCCGGATCGTCAAGGTGGTCGGGTTCGTCGCCAGCGCAGAGGGTTTCACCGGACAGCCTGGAGTCATCAATGGCGCGAGCGAACTGTTCGGAGAGGTCTTCGGCGAGACCGGCGTACACGCCCGCAGCGCGGTTGGCGTGGCCGAGTTGCCCCTCGGAACCCCGGTCGAGGTCGAGGTGATTGTCGAGATCGGTGCAGCCGGGCCGACGATCCGACTGGCCGGCCCGGGTCAGCCGGGCCTGCGCGCCTGACGTACGCGAGGTCGCCTTGACCCGAGAACCCGTAGCCTCGGACGACGCGGAAGCCGGCGCGCCGGCGGCCCCGCGGCAGGCGGCGACCGTACTGCTGTTGCGGGACGGGCACCACGGGGTGGAGGTCTACCTCTTGCGCCGGGTTCGGGGGATGCCCTTCGCCGGGGGGATGACCGCCTATCCCGGTGGGGGAGTTGATGTTCGGGACGCTGAGGCTGATCTCTCATGGACAGGACCCGGCGCTGCCCAGTGGGCGGCCAGCTTTCACTGCGACGAGCCATTGGCCCGCGAACTGGTCTGCGCCGCAGTACGGGAGACCTTCGAGGAGGCCGGCGTCCTGCTTGCCTCGTCCCTCGACGGTTCGCCCGTGGATCCGGCCTCGGCGCAGTGGGAAGCCGATCGGCTGGCGCTGATGGCGCGTGAACGGTCGCTCAGTGAGGTATTTGCGGCCCGCCAGGTGACCCTGCGCGCCGATCTGCTCCGGCCCTGGGCGCACTGGATCACTCCCGAGGCCGAACCCAGGCGCTACGACACGAAGTTCTTCACCGCGGCCGTTCCGGAGGGTCAGGAACCGCGTGATGTCTCCGGAGAGGCCGACGAGGCGGCCTGGGTGCGCGTCG
>JACCTM010000065.1 GCA_013812385.1 Geodermatophilaceae bacterium
CCAGCTACGGCATCGATGTCCTGATCGGTGTGACCGGCGGATACCTGGTCGGTTCGGTTCTGGCGGCCGCACTGACCGGCTACCTCGCGGAGAAGGCCTGGGATCGCAAGGTGGTCTCCGCCGTACCGGCGATGCTGCTCGGCGAACTGGTGATCTTCACCGTCGGCGTGGGCTGGCTCATGGTCGTGCTGGATGTTGGCCTGGGAGAGGGTTTGGCGCTGGGGCTCGTACCGTTCATTCTCGGCGAGGTCGTCAAACTGGTGGCTGCTGGGCTGCTGCTGCCCGGGGCCTGGAAGCTGGTCGACCGGGTCAAGGGGAACTAGGCCACCCTGCCGACGACGGTCAGCGCTTCGGCTTGCCGGCTGGCTTACCCGTCACCGCTTCGAGCTCCCGCGCCTCCCGTTCAGCCTCCTCCTCTTCCTTGTCGGCTTTCTTGCGCAGCCAGCCCATGCCCGGGACGCCGCCGATGGCGACTTGGAGATCCTGAGCGATCTCCAGCAGCTGATGCAGATCCGGGGCCACCCGGTCCAAGGTCGTGAGGATGGGAAGGATGTCCTCGTCGAGGTGCCTGAGCAGCCGCGGCAGCCGGTCGACGAGCTGGATCAGCGCATCGACCTCGGCGGGATCCAGGCGCTCGGCGAAGGTGCGCACCGACGGGGCGAGCATGCGCAGCGGGGCATCGTATAGCGCCAGCAACGTTTCCGCACGGGCTGCGGTGTCCTCGACGGAGCCGACGAGTTCGCGCGCGGCTTGACTGGTCGCCGTCACGCCGCTGATCAGGAGGTCGGCGCGGTCCAGAGTGGACTCGATCCGGTCGACCACTCGACCCACCCGACCCAGGAGGGCTTCGGCCTGGTCCAGCAGGGTGCCCATCTTGGGCACGAGTTCGAGGGCATCACCCACTCCGTTGCCGACCGCGGCGACGGCGTCGAGGAGGTCGGCGGGGCCCGGGATGGATCGAGGCATCGGAAGTCGCACGAACTCACCCTAATCGCAGCCGGATAGCGGCATCGCGGTAACGGTTTGGCAACAACAGCGTAGTAAGGCGCCATCCTGGGCAGCATGTGCCCAGTGGGCTCCCCATCCTGGCCCCGGTCTTGTTAACTTCAGTCCCACCACGTGTCCCCCGTCACGTTCCCTACCGCTGAGGAGGCCGCGCCGCCCATGCTGAGAGTCGAAAACTTGGTCGTGCGTTACGGGGCGGTCGAGGCCCTCAAGGGGGTCTCCCTGGAGGTGCCGGACAACAGTGTCGTGGCCGTCCTCGGCAGCAACGGGGCAGGTAAGAGCACGTTGCTCCGCGCCATCTCCGGAACGCACCGCCTGCATCGAGGGCGGATCGAGCAAGGATCGATCTCCTACGGTGCCGCAGGCCGCGATGGCAGCCATGACGGCAACGGTGGTCTGTCCCGCATCGACAAGCTCGACCCCGCCAAGACCGTCGGCCGAGGCATCGTGCAGTCGCCCGAGGGCCGGCGGATCTTCGGCCGGCTCACAGTCGATGAGAACCTGCGCGCCGGTGGGATGAATTCCTCCGCCTCCAAGTCCACCCGCACCGAAACGCGGGACCGGGTCCTGACGCTGTTCCCGATTCTCGCGCAGCGCGGCAGCCAGCGGGCCTCCCTGCTCTCCGGCGGTGAGCAGCAGATGTTGGCGATGGGTCGCGCCCTGATGGCCAGCCCCAGCCTGCTCCTGCTGGATGAGCCATCGCTGGGTCTGGCTCCACAGATCGTCGAACAGATCGGTGAGATCGTGCTGGAGATCAACGGCATGGGCACATCGGTGCTGCTGGTCGAGCAGAACGCCAGCATGGCGCTGCGGGTAGCTCAGTACGCCCATGTCCTCGAGGTCGGCAAGGTGTCGCTGTCCGGCCCGGCCGAGGAACTGGCCAAGACCGATCAGGTACGCGATCTCTACCTCGGCCACGGTGCGGAAGAAATCTCCGGTACGGCGGCCGTCGGCCGCAGCCAGCACCTCACGCGGTGGACCGGATGACGGTCCCTCCCACCGCCACCCGAGCAGATGCACAGCCGGGCAACCGCGCGGACACATCAGCCGACATCCCGGCCGACACTCCGGCCGACACCTCGGCGGACTCGCACGCGCCGGCCGAGGACATCCCTGAGCTCGTGGTCGACGCGGTGACCGTGCGCTTCGGTGGCCTGACCGCACTCGACGCGGTATCGCTACGCGTGGCCCCCGGTTCCATCCACGCGCTGATCGGGCCGAACGGGGCCGGCAAGTCCACGCTGTTCAATGTGCTCTCCGGGGTTTATCCGGCGACCTCCGGCCGGGTCCTGCTCGGTGATCGGGAACTGACCGGTTTGCGTCCGTTCAAGATCGCCGACCTCGGAGTGGCCCGGGCCTTCCAGAACATCGCCCTGTCTCCGACCCAGTCGGTGTTGCAGAACCTGATGCTGGGCCGGCACCACCTTATGAATACCGGTTTCCTCACCGCTGGTCTGGGCTGGCCGACCGCCCGTCGCGAGGAACGCCGCCACCGGGACCGGGCCATCGAGATCGCCGATTTCATGGGCTTGTCCAAGGTGTTGCACGCCCCAGCCGGGTTGCTCTCCTACGGAGATCAGAAGCGCGTCGACATGGGCCGAGCCCTGTGCATCGAGCCCCGGGTGCTGCTGCTCGACGAGCCGGTGGCCGGGATGAACTCCGACGAAACCGCCCGGATGGGCCAGACCATCGAAGACATCCGGCAGACCCTGCGGATCTCGATCGTGCTGGTCGAGCACGACATGGGGCTGGTGATGGGGATCGCCGACCGGGTGACCGTCCTCGACTTCGGCAAACGGATCGCCGACGGTGCTCCTCGTGACGTACAGGACGACCCTGAAGTGATTCGGGCATACCTGGGTTCGGCTGCCGATGTCGCCGCGGCCCGGGGAGCCGTCCCCCGTGAGCAGGGCGCCGTCCCCCATGAGCAGGGAGCCGTCCACCATGAGCAGGGGGACCACCCCGAACCGGCGGAAGTCCCCGATCAGGGCGATGCGCCCCCACCGCCCGCCGACGCCCCCGAGCGGGCCCGGCAACAGACCCTGAGTGATCAGCAGGAGCCGCGCGCATGACGCTCTTCTTGGAACTGGTGATCAACGGCCTGTCGGTGGGTGCGGTCTACGCGCTTATCGCGCTCGGATTCGTGATCATCTTCAAGGCCACCGAGGTGGTCAACTTCGCCCAGGGATCACTGTTGTTCCTCGGCGGATTCACGATCAGCGAGTTCTCCGACGATTTCGGGTTCTTTCCTGCACTGCTGCTCGGAGTGACCGTCGCTGCCTTCGGCGCCCTGTTGATCGAGCGGGTCCTGGCCATCCGTGGCAGCCAGGCGTCGGTGAACACCCTCGCGATCGTCACGATCGGCGTGGATATCATCATCGCTGCCGAACTCGTCCGGCGGGTGGGCGTCGATGCCCGAACCCTGCGTGACCCGTTTGGTGCCGACACCGTCAGCTTCGGCGGAGTCGAGGTGGCTACCAGCCGGGTGGCGGCCATCGTTGTCGCGGCGATACTGGTCGGCGCCTTCTTCCTGGCCTTCAAGTACACCAAATGGGGCATCGCGATGCGGGCCAGCGCCGAGGACCCGGAGGCGGCCGCGTTGATGGGGATCCGGCGCAGCCGGGTCTCGGCCATCGCCTGGATCCTCGCCGGACTGCTGGCCACCGTCGCGGTCATCTTCCTAGTCGCCTTCCCCACCCCGGGGC
>JACCTM010000086.1 GCA_013812385.1 Geodermatophilaceae bacterium
CGCTCGGCAGTAACTACTGGCGGTTGCTGGTCGCCAGCGTGGTCTCCAATCTCGGCGACGGCGTCGTGCGTACGGCCATCCCGCTGCTGGCTATCACGCTGACCCGCGATCCGCTCCTGGTCGGCGCGCTCACCGCGTTGTCGTTCCTGCCCTGGCTGTTGTTCGCGATCCCGTCCGGTGCCCTGGTCGACCGGATGGACCGACGGCGGGCCATGTCGTCGGCCAACCTCGTACGGGCGGGCGTGGTCACAATGCTCGTGGCCGCCATCGCGATCGATCAGGTCAGCCTGGTGCTGCTCTATGTGGTCACGTTCGTCCTTGGCGTCGCTGAGACCGTTTACGACAGTGCGTCGCGGGCGATGTTGCCGCAGGTGGTTCGTCGTGACCAGCTGGACCGGGCGAACGGTCCGCTGTCCTCGGCCGAGGTGGTGATCCAAGCGTTCCTTGCCGCTCCGGCCGGATCGTTGTTGTTCGCCTGGTTGGTGATCGCGCCGTTCGTCAGTGCCGCGGTCGCGCACCTGCTCGCGGCCTTGTTGATCCTGAGCATCGTGGGCAACCTACGCCCGCTGCGCGACGGGCGGGCACAAACCGGGTCGACCACCATCCGCGCCGACATCCGGGAGGGGCTTCGCTGGCTACGCGGGCACCAACTGCTACGCGGCCTTGCCGTCATCGTCGGATTGGTAGCGGCCGCCGAGACCATGGCCGACAGCCTGTTGGTGCTCTATGTCGTTGACACACTGGGCCTGCCGGAGAGCGCGTTCGGTGTCTTCCTGGTCTCGTTCGGAGTCGGTGGTCTGCTCGGTGGCCTAGCCGCAGCGCGGATCGCCGCCAAGCTGGGAAGAATCCCCACCCTCGTACTCAGCACCGGGGTCACCGGCGGCGCAGCCATCGGCATCGGCTTGACGAGCAATGTCTGGGTCGGCGCTGCGCTCTTCGGCTCCGTGGCGTTGTCGGTCTCGGTCTTCAATGTGCTCAGCATCTCGCTGCGCCAGGCGTTGATCCCGGAGCAGCTTTTCGGCCGGGTTCAGGGTGCCTACCGAACGTTGGTGTGGGGACTGATCCCGATCGGGGCCCTACTCGGCGGGGTCGTCGCCAGACTGACCAGCGTTCCGACCACGTTCGTGATCTCCGGTGTCACGCAGGTGGTCTTGGCGATCCTCTTGTGGCGGCTGTTGCGGCGGCACCGCTCTCAGATCGAAGCGGCCCATCAGCCCGATCCCGAACCGGCGCCAGCCAGCTGAGCGGTCAGCTCAGGCAGCTGCGATCACTTCGATCTCCACCAACCAAGCACTGTCCAGCGTCTGTACGACGATGGCAGTGGTCGGGACGGCTCGCCCACCCAGCGCCTGGACCCGCGCGGTGGCGTTGGCCGCCGCGTAGGAGACATCACGCAGATAGCTTGTGACTCGTACGACGTGCTCCAGAGTCATCCCGGCCGAGGCAAGGATCGCTCGGATGTTGCCCCAGACCAGCTCCAACTGCTCCTCGAGGGAGGCACCTGGCCGGCCGTCGGCGTGCAAGCCCATGGTTCCGCTCACGAAGAGCAGCCGCTCCGCGCCGCGTACCTCCATGGCGTGGACCCAGTCGTCCGTGGGATAGACGCCCTCGGTGGGGTTGTGCGCCTCAGTCTCCATCAGGTGGCGAAGACCTGTGCGTCGTCGGCGAAAGCCTTGAACTCCAATGCATTACCGGCCGGATCGAGGAAGAACATGGTCCACTGCTCTCCAGGCTCTCCGGCGAAGCGGAGGTACGGCTCGATCACGAACGGCGTACCGGCCGAGCGCAATCGCTCGGCAAGGGCATGGAACTCCTCGACCGGCAGCAGCACGCCGAAGTGCGGGACCGGCACCTCGTGGCCGTCCACCGAGTTGTGCGCCAGGGTGCCTGCGCCGGGGGCCAGGTGGGTGACGAACTGATGCCCGTACAGATCCCAATCCGCCCACTGCGTGGAGCTGCGGCCAGGCCGACAGCCCAGCACCTCCCCGTAGAAGGTGGTGGCGGCAGCCAGATCGTCGACCGGGACGGCGAGATGGAATCGCGTGTCAGGCATCCGTCGACCGTACGCGGCCGCCTCGCCGGTCTCCGGGTCGAACCCGCTGTTGACCACGAGTCTGGGCTGCTCGACGCGCGGTTGGGAGAACGCCCGTAGACACGGTTTGAGAAGCGAGCCGCATTTGCGGTTCCCGCAAAATCTGGCACGATGGTACCCATGGGGGGTATGCACGATGGGCAGCCTCCCGAGTCGAGGCGCTCGTGACGGCGCCTAGCACGCAGAGCGGCGAGCGCCCTGGCCCGCCTTGGTCGGCGGGTGGCTCGTTGGTCCTGGCTGTCCTGCTCATGGCTGCGCTGTTCCTGGCTCACGGCCTGCAGTGTGCTGCAGCCTTGGACCATGGCCCGGTTGCGATGAGCCACACGCTCCTAGCGCCCGTCGCCGCTGATGACGTGATGCCTGACGGCAGCACCAGAGACCGGTCTGACGTCACCATGCTGGTGAGCTCCCTGGCCGATCCGGTCGCAACGGTCACCGGCCGCGACGTGCTGGGCCAGGCAGGCGTGGTCTGTGTCGCGGTTCTCACGGCTATTGGGCTCTGGTTCCTGTCCAGGCCGACAGCTCTGCTGGCCGCCCCAGGAGTCCTCTTGTGGCCGGCTGGAGGCCGGACCCCGCAACTTCGAGCCGCTGCCCGATGGCGACCGCCGGCACCTGATCTAGCGGTTCTCTGCGTCTTGCGGGCCTGAGCGGTCCGCTGTCGCCGCGGCGACGGCACTCGATCCGCTCACGTCCACAAGACCGATACGTCAAGGAGAACACAGCTATGCGCACAGGGATCATCACCACTATCGGCGTTCTCAACCGCCACCGCGTTGCTTGCGGCCTGCGGGGGCGACGTCGAAACGTCCGCCGAAGACCACAACGCAGCGGACGTCACGTTCGCGACCGACATGATTCCGCACCACCGTCAGGCCGTTGAGATGGCAGAAATGGCCGCAACGCGCGCTGAGAATCCTGAGGTTCTGCAACTGGCCGAGGAGATCGCCGGGGCTCAAGAACCCGAGATCGAGACCATGTCCGGCTGGCTCGAAGAGTGGGGAGAACCGCTTCCCGACGAGATGGGCGGCATGGACATGGGCGGCATGCCCGGAATGATGAGCGAGGAACGGATGCAGGGCCTGGGAGAGGCCAACGGTATGACCTTCGATGAGCTGTTCCTTGAGATGATGATCGAGCACCACACCGGTGCGATCCAGATGGCGCAGACCGAACAGAGCGAAGGCCTCTACGCGGAGGCGATCGAGCTGGCCGAGCAGATCGAGGCCACCCAGCGAGATGAGCTCGAGACCATGCAGAACCTGTCGGGTACGAACTAGCAGCTGGCCGGGGTGTCGCTCAAACGGCGTCCCGGCCGGCGCCGATGACGGCGGCGGGATCCAGTCCGCCTTCGGCGGCGATGTACACCCCCTGGTCGGCGGCCACCTGGTCTGCGGACTTCGGGCGGAGGTGACCGTCGCGGATGTCCTCGGCCCAATGGCAGGCCACCAGATGCGCGGCGGCAGCAATTCCCAGCGAGGTCAACGGGTCTTTCGATACGAAGCCACTGGTTGCAGCAGCGTCCGTACCCGAGCCGTCGGTACGTGAGGCGCCCGTGGGGGCGAGGTTCGTCGGCGAGGACAGCTCGCGAAGTTGCGGCTCCTCGTCGTCGCAGCGGCTTTCCTGCCGCCACGGGCAGCGGGTGTGGAATCGGCAGCCGCTCGGTGGATTGGCCGGGGACGGCAGGTCGCCGGCGAGCAGGATCCGCTCCCGCCGATCCTCGACGTCGGGATCAGGCACGGGTACGGCTGACATCAGCGCGCGCGTGTACGGGTGCAGTGGCTCGGCGTACAGATCGTCGGAGGCTGCCTGCTCGACCAGTCGGCCGAGGTACATGACACCGACCGTGTCGCTGATGTGCCGTACGACAGCAAGGTCGTGGGCGATCACCAGATAGGTCAGGCCGAACTCGCCCTGCAACTCCTCCAGCAGATTGATCACCTGTGCCTGGACCGAGACGTCGAGGGCGGAGACCGGCTCGTCGGCCACGATCAGATCGGGTTCGACGGCCAAAGCCCGAGCGATCCCGATCCGCTGGCGCTGCCCTCCAGAGAACTCGTGCGGGTAGCGGCGCAACGCCGAGGCCGACATGCCCACTGCTTCCAGCAGTTCGGTGATCCGGGTACGGCGGGCCGAGCTGTTACCTCCCAGCCCGTGCGCGTTCATCCCCTCGGTCATGATCGACTCGATGTTCTGCCGCGGATCGAGGCTGGACAGCGGGTCCTGGAAGATCATCTGCAGGCGACGGCGCATCGACCGCAGCTTCTCGCCGCTCAAGGTGGCCACGTCGACGCCGTCGAAGACCACCTTGCCCTCGGTCGGTTCGTTCAGGCGCAGGACGCCGCGGCCGAAAGTGCTCTTCCCGCAACCAGATTCGCCGACCAGGCCGTATGTCTCGCCGCGCCGGATGCTCAAGTCGACACCGTCGACGGCTTTGACGTGCCCGATCGTACGGTCGAAGAAGATGCCGCTACGGATGGGGAAGTACACCTTCAGTCCGGAGACATCCAGCAGCACTTCTCCTGGGGCGGCGCCCGCACCTGTGTGCTCCGGTCCGGAGTCGCCGCGTTGCGTGGTCATCCGAGGGTTTCCAGGGTCTCAGTACGCGGGAGCCGGTCAAGGGGGTGCAAGCAGCGCAGGCTGTGGCCACCGGCAACGGTCTCGAGCTGAGGCGGCTGGCCGATGCAGTCGTCCTCGACGTGGTCGCACCTGGGCGCGAACGCACACCCCTCGCGCCACGGGATGGCGTCACGGGCAGAGCCGCGGATCGGTGTCAGCGTCTCTCCGCGTACGGCATCTAGTCTCGGGATCGAGCCGAGTAGGCCGCCGGTGTAGGGATGCCGACCGTTGTAGAAGATTTCCCGGCGGTCGGCGTGCTCGATGATCCGTCCCGCGTACATCACGTGCACCGTGTCGCAGAGTCCCGCGACGACACCCAGATCGTGGGTGATGAGCACCAGCGCCGTGTCGGACCCCACCACCAACTCGCGCAGCAGCTCCAGGATCTGCGCCTGGATGGTCACGTCCAACGCCGTGGTCGGTTCGTCGGCGATGAGCAGTCGCGGCTTGCAGGCCAGGGCCATCGCGATCAGGGCCCGTTGGCGCATGCCCCCGGAGAGTTGGTGCGGGTATTCGGTGAGCCGGCGCTTCGGGTCCGGAATACCGACCCGGTCGAGCAGGTCCATCGCCTCCTGGTTGGCCACCTCTCCCTTCATCCCGCGGTGACGGGT
>JACCTM010000093.1 GCA_013812385.1 Geodermatophilaceae bacterium
GCGTCACCGGCCGGCTGGACGAGGACCACTACCTGATGTCCACGACATCTTCGGGTGCGGCCGCGATCTGGGAGTGGGTGGAGAACTGGTTGCAGACCGAACATCCCGAGTGGCAGGTCCACGTCACCCCGATGACCACCGCGTACGCCAGCATCAACGTCGCCGGTCCCCGCTCCCGGGAGCTTGTCGGCCGGCTGACTGAGGGCATCGACCTTTCGGCCGAGGCTTTCCCGTACATGAACGTCCGCACCGGTCGGATCGCCGGAGTGGACGACTGTGTGCTGTTGCGGATCGGCTTCACCGGTGAGCTCTCCTACGAACTGCACGTGCCGTCCGGGTACGGGATGCACGTCTGGGAGCGGCTGCTCGAGCATGGGAAAGATCTGGGAGTCAAGGCATTCGGTGTCGAGGCCCAGCGGATCCTGCGCCTGGAGAAGGGTCATCTGATCATCGGCCAGGACACCGACGGGTTGACCCGGGCATACAGCGCCGGGCTGGACTGGGCGGTCAAGCTCGACAAGGCCGACTTCGCCGGCAAACCCGAACTCGTCTGGCAGCACGCCGAGACAGGTGGCATGCGTCTGGTCGGATTGCAACCGGAGGACGGATCGATCGTGCCGCCCGAGGCCAGTCAGATCGTGCGGCCTGGTAGTGGCAAGACACTGGAGATCGTGGGTCGGATCACCTCCAGCCGGATGTCTCCGACGCTGAACCGATCGATCTGTCTCGGCCAACTCGACGCCTCGGTGGCCACACCCGGCACCGTCGTCACCGTGCGGTTGCCAGATGGCCGGGACATTGCCGCGAAGGTCACCGAGCAGTTGGCCCACGTCGATCCCTCGGGCGATCGCCAGCAGTTGGTCACCGACGTGCCGGAGCCGGTGGCTGCGGCCATCGCGCCACCCGACCTGCCGCGCAGCGCGGTCTCGCCGGACTCTCCGGTCGCCGCGGTCGCGGCCACCGGCGGGGCACCGGACGCCCAGGTGTGTATCTATGACCAGTCGGGACTCGCGAAGTTCGGCGTACGCGCCGACCCGGACGGCCCGGTTGCCGACGCCCTCGGAACTGGCTTCGCCCGTACGTCCAGGTCCGAGGACGGCGCCCTGGTCGTCGGATCAGGACCGGGGGAGTGGCTGGTGCTCGCCGAGCAGGAGGTAGCTGCCGGCATCCGGGCCTGGCTTGACTCCGCGGCCAGCGGATCGGACACGCTTGCCTCGGTCGTCGATCTGACGCATGGGCGCGCGCTGATCCGGCTGGCCGGCACACGCAGCGCCGACCTGCTCGCCAAGGTTTGCGGCATCGACTTCTCCGATGACCTCACCCCTGACGGTTCGGCGCTGCGGACCTCGGTGGCCCGATTGGTGACCGATGTCGTTCGGGACGACCAGGACGGCGTACCCAGCTATCTCCTACATTGCGAGCGATCCTCGGGCTCCTACCTGTTCCACGCCCTGGTCGACGCCGGTACCGAGTTCGGTATCGAAACCATCCGCTAGCCAACCCAGATCTTTCAGATCTGTCAGTCCACCTGAGGAGATTGCGCATGGCCTTTCCCAGCGACCTCGAGATCGCCCGCGGCGCCACCCTAAAGCCGATTGCCGACATCGCCGAATCGATGGGGTTGCGGCCGGAGTTCCTCGAGCCCTACGGCCGGGACGTTCTCAAGATCAGGCTCGAGGCGATCGAGGAGCTGGCTGATCGGCCGAAGGCGAAATACGTCGTCGTCTCGGCGGTGACTCCGACACCCCTGGGTGAGGGAAAGACGACGACGCTCATGGGGCTCGGCCAGGCCATGAGCCACATCGGCAAGCGGGCGACGGTCGCCGTCCGGCAGCCCTCGATGGGCCCCACGTTCGGGATCAAGGGCGGTGCGGCCGGCGGTGGTTACAGCCAGGCCGTGCCGATGGAAATCCTCAACCTCCATCTCACCGGTGACTTCCACGCGGTCACCGCGGCGCACAACCTGCTCTCGGCGATGGTGGACAACCATCTGCACAAGGGCAACGAGAGCGGTCTGGACCTGAACAACATCACCTGGCGTCGGGTGCTCGACGTGAATGACCGATCGTTACGAAACATCGTGGTGGGGCTGGGGTCTCGGATGGACGGGGTCACCCGACAGACCGGGTTCGACATCACCGCGGCATCGGAGGTCATGGCGATTCTGGCCCTCTCGATCTCGCTGGCTGACATGCGGGAGCGGTTGGGCCGCATCGTGGTCGGCTATACCAAAGACGGCACGCCGGTGACTTCCGAGGAGATCGGTGGCGCGGGTGCGATGGCCGTGATCATGCGGGAGGCGATCAAACCGAACCTGCTGCAGACGTTGGAGAACACGCCCGTGCTGGTCCACTCCGGACCGTTCGGCAACATCGCCACCGGCAACTCCTCGATCGTCGCCGACCTGATCGGCATCCGAGCCGGTGATTTCCTCCTCACCGAGGCCGGCTTCGGCGCGGACATGGGCGCCGAGCGGTTCTTCAACATCAAGTGCCGCGCGTCGGGACTGACCCCGGACGCAGCTGTCGTCGTGTCCACTGTACGGGCGCTGAAGGCGCACTCCGGCAAGTTCAAGATCGTGGCCGGGAAGCCGTTGCCCGAGGCCCTGCTCGCGGAGAACCCCGATGACGTGCACGCCGGTGGAGCGAACCTGCGCAAGCAGATCGAGAACATCCGGATCCACGGGGTCTCACCGGTGGTGGCGATCAACGCCTTCCCGGACGACCACGAATCCGAGCACCGGGCGATCATGGAGATCGCCGAAGAGATGGGTGCCCGCGTCGCCGTGGCCAACCACTTCGGCAAGGGCGGCGCCGGCGCGACCGAACTCGCCGAGGTCGTCGCCGAGGCAGCCGAGGAGCAGTCGGACTTCTCGGTGCTCTACCCCGACGAGGCCTCGCTGCGAGAGAAGATCGAGATCGTGGCGGCCAAGGTGTACGGCGCGGACGGAGTGGACTACTCCGCAGCAGCGAGCAAGCAGTTGGACACCTACGAGCGGGCCGGCTTCGGTCGCCTGCCGGTGTGCATTGCCAAGACCCATCTGTCGATCTCTTCCGACCCGACCCTGAAGGGCGCGCCGACCGGCTGGCGGCTGCCGGTGCGCGAGGTTCGGGCATCTGTGGGCGCCGGCTTCGTCTACCCGATCTGCGGCGACATGATGACGATGCCCGGACTGGGGACCGCCCCGGCCGCGATGTCGATCGACCTCGACGAGAACGGTGAGATCGTCGGACTCTCATGACCAGGATCAGTTCATGAGGGCGGTGCTGATCGACGGACGGCAGTATGCGGCGGACCTGTCCGCCTGCCTGACCGACGAGGTTCAGGAGCTTGCCGTCGCCGGCGTACGGCCGGGACTGGCGACCGTCCTGGTCGGGAACTCCTATCCCGCCCACGCCTACGAGAGACGGGTGCGACGACTGGCCGAACGGGTG
>JACCTM010000125.1 GCA_013812385.1 Geodermatophilaceae bacterium
GTGGACTACCGGGACTGGCAGATCGAACTGGGCAGGCGATTTCGAGCACTGAAGCTCTGGATGGTGATCTGCTGGTACGGCGCAGACGGGTTGCGCGCACACATCGAGGGCCACGTCGCGCTGGCCCAGGAGCTGGCCGGCTGGATCGAGGCCGACGATCGGTTCGAGGTCGCAGCGCCGCATCCGCTGTCGCTGGTGTGCCTGCGACCGCGCTGGCCCGGTCAGGGCGACAAGGAGGCTGACCATCTGACAATGTCGGTGATCGAGTCGCTGAACCGCTCCGGGAAGGTCTACCTCACCCACACGCGGGTCGCCGGTCGAGCGGTCATCAGGGTGGCCATCGGCGCTCCCGCGACAACCCGCCAGCATGTCGCCGAGGTCTGGGACCTGATCCGAGCCGAGGTCACGGCGCGCGGCTGAGGGGATCAGCCGGTTCGGCGCCGGCGGATCAGGCCCTCCTGTACGACGGTGGCAATGTGCGTACCGTCCTGCGACCAGATCTGGCCGGTGCACAGCGCCCGACCACCTGAGGCTGATGGGGAGTCCGAGGAATAGAGGAACCATTCGTCCGCCCGGAATGGCCGATGGAACCACATCGCATGATCGAGGCTCGCCGGCATGACATCCGGATCGGCGAAGGAAATCCCCGCCCTGCGCGCCCCGGCCTCCAGCAGTGAGATATCACTGGCGTAGGTCAGGACGCAGACATGGATCGCCGGGTCGTCGGGCAGCTGGCCATCTGCGCGCATCCAGACATAACTCTCACCGTCGTTGTCAGCTGCCGACTGATCGGTTACCCAGGGGCTGGTCCGATACCGGCGGTCGATCGGCCGCGGGATCCAGGCGAAGTGGCCGATCTTGTCCGCTACCGGCGCCAGCATCTCGGTGAAGTCGGGGAGTTCGTTCGGAGCTGGGCCGTCGGGCATCGGTGTGCTGTGCTCGACAAAGGAGGTCTCCACGCGCTGGAAGGAGGCCGACAACTGGAAGATCGCCTCGTGCGAACCGTTCGCGGCGACCTGTTTGGCCACCACCCGCCGCGTCGTGAACGAGAATCCGTCGCGGATCCGGTCGACCTCGTACCGGATCGGCACCCGCGGATCGCCCGGGCGCAGGAAGTAGGCGTGCAGCGAGTTCACCGGTCGTTCCTCGGGGACCGTACGGACGGCCGCCACCAGTGCTTGTCCGGCAACCTGACCACCGAAGACCCTTTGCAGGGACAGGTCCGGGCTGCTGCCCTCGAACACGTCCTCCTCGATGGCGGTGAGGTCTAGAAGTTCGACCAGTGAGTCCACTGCGACCTGTCCGGTGATCGGTCCTGGCGGCTCCGGGAGAGCCCGCACCCCGGGGGAGGACGACACGATCTCGTCCCGAGTGGGCATCAGTACTCGTCGCCGACCCGGTGCAACCGGATGAGGTTCGTCGTACCGGGCACGTTGGGCGGTGAACCGGCAACGATCACGACGAGGTCGCCACGGGTGAGCCGACCACTGTCCATGAGTGCCTTGTCCAGTTCGCGGACCATCTCGTCGGTGTGCCGCACCGAGGGGACCAGAAAGGTCTCCACTCCCCAGGTGAGGGCGAGTTGGCTGCGCACCCGCGGCTCCGGGGTGAAGGCGAGCAGGTGTAGCGGCGTGTGCAGCCGGGCCAGCCGGCGGACGGTGTCTCCGGACTGGGTGAAGGCCGCCAGAGCCTTGGCTCCGGTCAGCTCACCGACGTCCTTGGCCGCCCTGGTCAAGACCCCACCGGTGGTCCGCGGAGCAGCCAACAGCGACGGTACGGCGGTGCTGTCGCTCTCGACCGAGTCGATGATTCGGGCCATCGTCGCCACAGCCAGGACCGGGTGGCGCCCGACACTGGTCTCACCGGAGAGCATCAGCGCGTCGGCGCCGTCGAGGACCGCGTTGGCCACGTCGGAGGCTTCGGCTCGGGTCGGGCGGCTCGCGGTGAGCATGGACTCGAGCATCTGAGTGGCCACGATGACCGGCTTCGCGTTCTCCCGGGCAATCTGGATCGCCCGCTTCTGCACCATGGGAACCTGCTCGAGTGGCAGCTCGACACCGAGATCGCCGCGGGCGACCATCAGCGCATCGAAGGCCCGCACGATCTCGCGTAGCCGTCCGACCGCCTGCGGCTTCTCGAGCTTCGCGATGACGGGGACCTTGACCCCCATCTCCGCCATGATGGCGCGGACC
>JACCTM010000155.1 GCA_013812385.1 Geodermatophilaceae bacterium
ACCCGTACATCAGCTTCGCCGGCGACGCCCGACAAGCCATGGAGTTCTACGAGAGCGTCTTCGGCGGCACCCTGACGCTCAACACCTTCGGGGAATTCAGCCCGCCGGACTCCCCGGGCGCCGACAACATCATGCACGGGATGCTCGAGACCGACAGTGGATTCACGATCATGGGCGCCGACACCCCACCCGGGATGGACCACAATTCCGGAGACAATGTCGCGGTGAGCCTAAGTGGGGATGACACCGAGGAGCTTCGGGGCTACTGGGCAAAGCTGTCCGACGGCGGGACCGTGACGGTCCCGCTGGAGAAACAGATGTGGGGCGATGAGTTCGGCGCGTGCGTGGACCAGTTCGGCATCTCCTGGATGGTCAACATCACCCAGCCGCAGCCCTGATCGGCCGTCTCCGCCGCGCCGGCGTGGCCAACTCCGGGACAACGACTCAGGTCAGGGCGCGGGAATCTGCCAGGTGGCCAGCACCGAGCCATCTGAGTTCAACAAATCCACCGTGCCCGCACCGCGCGGTGCATCGAAGCCGACCAACGTGCTCGACGTCGATGGCTGACCAGGACTGAAGGCAAGAATCTCGGTGCCGACGACACCGAAGCCTGACGGGACCGACGTACCGCCAGCGGGCGTGAACTGCCAGTTGGCATAGCCGAATGAAAAGCCCGACCCAGCCGCTAGCACGCCCTCATCAGCCGTAACGGTTACCTCGAGCACCAGGTAACTGCCGGACGCGGGCACGATCCGGACGGCGGGATCGCCGGTGCTGATCCAGCGTGGGTTGGCCACGGTCACGCTGAACGGTGTCTGCCCGACCTCTGGCCGCACCCCGGTTGCGAGCTCGCCCGCGACGACCGCCGGGGTCGCTGCCGTGATCGGCCACTGCGCCCAGGTGCCGTCGAAGTTCGTCAGACGCAAGGTGCCCACCGACGCCGTCGTGTCGAATGCGACAAGCCCGGTTGCGGTGTCATCCGGCTGCAAGATCAGCGTGGACAACAGCGGCTCGTACCCGCCGGCGATCAATGCGCCCTCAACCAGCTCGCCGGATTCCGGCACGAACTCCCAGTCGAACCAGGATATCTGGTCGACGTCGGCGTTGCGGTCCGTACGGGTGAGGCTCAGCTGGATGACCAGGAAGGCGCCCGAGGCGGGGGTGAAGGAGCTTCCCCAGGCCGCACTCGGTTGCGCGGTGGCGGCCTCGATCGTGATCCGATAGTCGTTGTCCCCGAGGGCGACGTCGCCCGGTGCGCCGACTACACCTTCGAAGGGCCGCCCCGGACCGGAGCGCCCCGAGCTGAACCGATCGCCGATCTCGTCGCCCAGACCCCCTACGACGACGAAGCCGGCAACCACCAGCCCGCCGACGAGAAGTAGCGGCAACAGGAACCCGACCATCGACCGGGTGATCGTTCGGGTGACAAAGCGCTGCTGATTCTGGGCGTACGCCATGGCCGCGGCCACTTCCGGCGGGATCGCGTGGGTCGGGGGCTGTCCGGGAGCGACCGGAGGCGCTTGTACGGCACCGAACGCTGCGGCCTGCGCCGCCGCAGCCGTCGACTGCTGCGCTGCCCGCACCGTGAACGGTTGCGCTGGAGACTGCGGGTTGCCTTGGTAGGCCGGGTTGAGTCGGTCCGGGGCCTGTCCCAGGACCGCTGTAGAAACGGGCGGATCCCCCCGGTAGAGCCCATCGTCCTTCTTGCCGAACAGCCAGCCCATCGCGTCCCCGCCCTAGACCGTCGAGCGCGGAACCCACCGCCTGCTCGTCACCCGTAACCGGTGCGCGGTGAGCGTAGTCGAGACAGCGACCCTCGAGGGGACGGCGGAGTGTCTGCGGTGCGACCTCAACGGTGCCGCGCAGGCCGCGCGCACCGTCGAAGCTTCTCAACCGGCCCGATCTAGAGCTGGTTCAGCGGGATCGCCAGGTCGAAGACCTGGTTGGTACGGAAGAAGGCGCCCATGTCGGTCGCCTTGCCGCTGAACAGGGTGATCTCGTACAGCCGGTAGCTGCCGTTGACCTGCAGG
>JACCTM010000157.1 GCA_013812385.1 Geodermatophilaceae bacterium
GATGAACGCCGAGATCGCGATATGGGCGCCGGACGCTCCGCCGGCGGATTGGATGCAGCTCCGCGATCAGTGGCCTGTCGCCCAGGCCGTACGCACCGTCGCCGCGATGGCCGGATTCGTTCTTCTCGTCGTCAGCTACCTGCGGCGAGGGAGGGCCTCCGCATAGTGCACGGAGGCTGCGCTCTCGGGTGAGCTCCCTTCCGCCTGGTCCGCGCCGGATCCGATGGCGGAGCGCGCCGTACCTCAGCGTTCGTACCCGACATGGCGCTCCCTGCGGCTCGCGAGCAGACTGCGGTTTGTGAAGCTGCCCAAGCCCTCGTGGCCGACATCAGCCGCCGCCGGGCTGTCCGCGCTGGCCGCGCTCGCGGCGCACGACCTGCTGCAGCGCGATCATGCCTTGTTGCGCAACTTCCCGGTCCTGGGGCGGGCCCGCTTCGTTCTGGAGTCGGTCGGGCCGGAACTGCGCCAGTACCTGGTCGCCGGTAACAACGAGGAGCGTCCTTTCACCCGGGACCAGCGGCGGTGGGTCTACGCCTCGTCGAAGAAGGAGAACAACTACTTCGGTTTCGGTACGGACAACGACATCGAGTACACGGCCGGCTATCCAGTTATCAAGCACCGCACGTTCGGCCGCGCCGTACCGCCGTCGTCCCCGGCGGCGGGACACGAGGTGGATTTGCCGAGCGCCAAGGTGCTCGGAGCCGCCCGCGGACGGGCGGCGGCCTTCCGCCCCGCGTCGGTCGTGAATGTGTCCGCGATGAGCTTCGGCTCGCTGTCGGGCGCCGCTGTGGAGGCGCTCAACCGGGGCGCGGCCCTGGCCGGCTGCCTGCACAACACCGGTGAGGGCGGTGTGTCGCCGTACCACCGCAAGGGCGGTGAGCTGGTCTTCCAGATCGGTACGGCCTACTTCGGGTGCCGGGACGATCACGGCCGCTTCGACCTGGGCAGGCTCAAGGACCTGGTCGCGAGCGCTCCGGTCCGCGCGCTGGAGATCAAGCTCAGCCAGGGAGCCAAACCGGGGCTGGGCGGCGTACTGCCCGCTCCCAAGGTCTCCGCGGAGATCGCTGTCGCCCGCGGAGTCCAGGAGGGACAGGACTGCATCAGCCCGTCCCGCCACGCCGAGTTCAGTGACACCGACAGCCTGCTCGACTGGGTGGAACTGCTGGCTACCGAGACCGGGCTACCGGTGGGCATCAAATCGGCCGTCGGGGATCTCGGCTTCTGGGACGAACTGACCGGTCTCATGGCAAGCACCGTCCGGGGCGTGGACTTCGTCACCATCGACGGCGGAGAGGGCGGGACGGGGGCTGCTCCGCTGATCTTCACCGACTCGGTGTCGCTGCCCTTCCAGCTCGGCTTCGCCCGGGTCTACAAGATCTTCGCCGAGGCCGGCCTGCACGAGCAGGTGACCTTCATCGGCGCCGGAAAACTCGGCCTCCCCGACAACGCGATCGTGGCTTTCGCGCTGGGCTGCGACATGGTCAATGTCGCCCGGGAGGCGATGCTGTCCATCGGCTGCATCCAGGCTCAGAAGTGCCACACCGACACCTGCCCGACCGGCGTCGCGACGCAGAACGCCTGGCTGACCCGCGGCTTGGACCCCGCGCTGAAGTCGGTCCGCGCCGCCAACTACATCAAGACTTTGCGCCGCGACCTGGTCAAGGTGGCCGAGGCCTGCGGTGTGGAGCACCCCGGCCTGGTCGGCACCGATGCGGTGGAGGTGCTCGATGGCCGTACGGCCTCGACCCCACTACAGGAGGTGTACGGGTACGCACCCGGCTGGGGGATGCCCTCGGCCGTCGACCAGGCGGAGATCATCCGGCTGATGACGGCGACCGAGCCGCAGGGCGGTACGGCGCCGCCGTCGCCGTCGGCTACCGGCTGATGGCTTTTGACCATTTCCCTGTGATGTCCGCAGAGGCGTGCCTGTTTACGGGCACCGACCGTTTCGGCTCCCCACTGATCAGCTATTAGCAGCTGGTACGTCGGAAGCAGTGGTGCGATCAGGCCGTCGGGCGAACAGGAACCCCGCGGCTGCGGCGGGGAAGAACATCAGCAGGCCGTACATCGCCGGAGCCACGGACAACTCGGTGTTGTCCAGCACCGTCACCGCGATCGTGATCGACAGGGTGGCGTTGTGTACGCCGACCTCCATGCCCGAGGCGATCGACTGACTGCGATTGACCCCGGCCAGCCGCGGCACCCAGTAGCCGATGAGCAGACTCAGCGTGCAGAGCAGGACGGACACGGTGCCGACCGCAACGACGTTGTCCAGGAAGACATCCCACGCGCCGGCCAGCGCAACCACGATGACCACGGCCAGCACGACGGCCGACCCGATCTTGACCGGGCGCTCCATCCGCTCCGCGAAGCCACCGAACCGGTGCCGTACGACCATGCCGATCGCGACCGGCACCAGCACGATCGCGATGACGGCCAGCACCTTGTCGAG
>JACCTM010000158.1 GCA_013812385.1 Geodermatophilaceae bacterium
CGGACAGGGTCGGGTCGCTGGTGCGCAGCAGGAACTTGCCGTCGAGGCGTTCCTCGGCGGTGACGGCGGCCCGGTCGATGCGTAACAGCCCGCCGGGGGTGGTGCGCAGGAACCGGCGCAGCCCGGCGGGCAGGCCGCCGGCGAGGGTGGCCCGGGCGGTGGTGGAGAGCTTGTCGCTGCCGGTGATGGCGTCGGTGAGCTGGGCAAGGAGCTGATCGCGGACGATGCGGTCGCGTTCGCCTTGGTCGGGGTTGCGGCAGATCACGAACCGGTCTCGCATCACGCCGTCGTCGATGACGACTTCTTTGACTTCGAGGTTGCCGGCGACGCGGTGGTAGCGGCCCTGGCGGGCCAGGGCGGCGTCGGCTTCGGTGGTGCCGCGGCGCAGCTTCTCCCCGACGATGTAGTTCCCGCCGGCGCGTTGCAGGTAGCGGCGGTTCTCCGCCGAGGTGAACCCCCGGTCAGCGACCCACACCACCCGACCCAGCCGCCACGCCCGCAGGTCGTCCTTGACCTGGCGGATGAGGGCGGAGTCGTTGGTGTTGCCCGGCCAGCACCACACCCGGATCGGGATCCCGGTGCGGGTGACGGCCATGCCGATGATCACCTGGGGCAGGTCGGGCCGGTGGTCCTTGGAGTGCCCGTAGGTTCTGAACCCGACGGTCTCACCCTCGGCGGGATCATCAGCGGTCTCGGTCTCGAAGTACGTCGACGTCGTGTCGAAGAACAGCAGGTCAACCTCGAGGTTCAACAGGTCCGCGGTCGACCAGTACACGGCCTCGGCCAGGTCGGCTTCGATCTCCAACAGCCAGTCCATCGCCCGGTAGCAGGCGTCGGTGTCGATGTCGTCGAGGGCGTCGATGGCGACACGCTCGCGGACCCAGGTGGTGGCGGCCAGCTTCGAGGACGGGTCGATGGCCCGGTTGGCGACCAGCGCGAACAGGACCCGCTCGGCGCGGGCGTCGAGCTTGCGTCCCTGCAACAACTTGACCAGGGTGCGGTCGATCCCCAGGCGCCGCCACAGCCCGTCGAGCACATAGGCGGCACCCATCGGGCGGGACTCCACGAAGGTGAGATCCCCGCCGGCGCCCGCGGCTAACGCGTCACCGGCCGGCAACGCCCTCGACAACGACGAGATCAGCCGGGCGATGGCGTCACGGTCGACCTGGTCCTCGCGCCCGAAGCTGTAGATGACCCGCACCACCGACTGGCCGGCGGCGGCGTCCCACTCGTTGTGAGCCAACTGCAGGTACCGGATCTCGGTGCCGTCCCGGTTCTTCCGCTTCGAGGTTCGCAAGTACACGCACCTAGGACACTACCGAAAGCATCCACTCCTGTCGAGCATCAACCACAAAGTCGTGTACCTAGGCTGAAACGGCTTCCCGGACACCCCACAACCCTGTGACCAGCACATTCGCCCTCACGTGTGCCCAGAAACGGCCTCCAGCTGCGGAACCCCGGTGTAGGTCAGCTCGCGTCAGGATGGCGTTGACTCCGCCGCGGCCAAGCACGAAGAGCTCGGTGTGAGATCCCAGAGCCTTGATCGCCTCGGTGAGTGGCAAGCCAACGGGGATCAGACGCTCGACCGGGATCTCGCGCGCCACGTCCGAAACGGGGCGGGGATTACCCTCCGCCTCGCTCGCGCTCAGATATTGAACGATGGGTGTAGCCGACACCGGTGCGATGTCGAAGTCGTGTTCCTTGAGCTCCACGGCGACCTCGGCCGCCGAGCGAGCAGCTTCTACGACCCACAACTCCCGGTCGCCGACGAGGTCTGCGACCGTGATGGTGCGCTCGGCCAGGTTGAAGAGCGAGACGTGCGGACGCTGTGATGCAGCCATGCTTTGACTCCGGTACGTCTGTCGACCCGTTGGCCGATGCTAGGACGACCGGACCGCGCCGCTGGGAGGGATCGCCCCATCTGCTCCGAGGGCTTTCACAAGGCGTCGTTCTCCGTAGCTCCCGTCTCACGCCACCGTTCGCCGTTGAGCACCAGCACAGTGGGCACCAAGCGATCCGCTTCGGCGAGGAGCGCCGCTAGGTCGCCCGCGTTGTACACAGCCGACGTGGCCTGCACCGGTAGCCGCTCGGTCCAGCGGATCGCGTCGACGAGCGACCTGCACCGGATCGTCTGGTCGTTCCGATGGACGATGTGGGCCAGCGTGGTGCGTTCGATGCGGGCGACCGATCCGTCGGCATAGACCAACTCCGCTTCGACGGCGGCGACCTGCTCCCTGACACCGTTCCGGAAGCGAGAGGTCTGCGGCCCGTCGACGACAAGTCCGTAGTACCAACCCGAGAGCGCATTGCTGCCGAGCCTGCCCCGAGAACGACCGAGAGTCGCGAGCTCTTCCCAGCGAGAGTCAACCCCGATCCGCAAACCGATGAAGTACCCGTCGGCGGTGATTAGCACGGCCGTTGGATCATCGAGCGCTATACCGAGCGCGTCAGTGCCCCGAGCGTCGACTGTGTCCGGAGGTAGGTGGCGGGCCTCGAACTCAAACGCGATGTCCACTGCGTCCTCCACGATCAGGTGGAGGCCGTGGTCTCGGATGCGTCCAGCGAACGCAGCGAGATCGCGACGCGCTTCCTCGGTGCGTCTGGCCCGCCGCAGGCCCGGGCCTGGGCCCGACGCTTGAATGAGCCAGGGAAGGTTGGTCATCAGTGCCTCCTCATCGCTCCTGGCGTTGGCACCGTGCCTCGCGGCCGGTTGCCGGATCGTCAACGGGCCAGGCCCCTCAGATCCTCTTGATGAGTCGTCGTCCAAAGTACTGTCACGTCGGCGGACCGCCGCGGTCAATATTGGCGGCGAAGACCGCCGGCAGGCATCGCTGCACGATGGCGAGCAAGCTGGTTTGCGTCAGCACCGGCGGGAGAAACGTGACCGGCCGACGCCCGAGTGGCCTGCGACGATCTGTCCGTGAAGTCGGAGCACAAGGCGCTATCACCAGGACGGCTGATCGTCATCACCGGGCTACCCGGCAGCGGCAAGACGTCACTGGCGACTGCGCTTGCCGTTTCGTTGCCAGCGATCCGACTATGTCCAGACGATTGGATGACGGCAGCTGGTATCGACCTCTGGGCCAAGACCGTCCGGAGCCGCATCGAGGAGTTCCAACTCAGCCTCGCCCTCGACCTCCTCCGGTCCGGAAGCAACGTCGTCATCGAATGGGGTGTGTGGGCGCGAGAAGAGCGTGACACCTTGAGGGACGCGGCCCGGTCAATCGGATCGCCGGTCGAGCTGCGCTACGTAACCGCCACGATGGATGAGTTGTGGCGACGGATTGTCCGACGCGACCTCGAGGGTCGGTGGGGTGCGCGGTCCATCACGCGCCAGGAACTCGAGGAGTGGTCGAGGATCTACCAGCCACCCACGGACGAAGAGATGGCGACCTACGACGCTCCGTCCCCGTGAGGAATCAGCCGAAGTCGGTGCCCCGGAACGCCGGCTGGTGGTCGCTCTCGCGGTCGTCGCCGAACGGCACTTCGGCCATGCGCTGGGCGGCCGCTGCCACACGTTCTGGGGCGCGTGTTCGGGGACACCTGGGTTGTCGGCGACTGGCCCGAGCCGTCGATCGTTGCGGCAAGCTCGGCTCCCGCTGGCCGGGCTCGATCACCCGCGTCTCGTCACGCCGCATGGAGTACCGTCCGCTGGGGCGGTGTCTGACCGCCCACCCGTAACCCCAGACACCCAGGAGTGCTCATGCCGGTCGGGATCTACTTCAGCCCCCCGTCTTTGGACGAGGCCACCTACAACAGCATCCGGGAGAAGGTCGAGGCCAACGGCCCCTGGCCAGCGGTCGGGATGCTGCACCACTCCTGTTTCACCGAAGGCCCGAAGTTGGCCGTCTACGAGATCTGGGAGTCGCAAGAAGCCATGGACAAGTTCGGCCAGGAGCGCCTCATGCCCGTCATGAAGGAGCTGAACTTCGACGCCGGCGAACCGGCCATCGTGTCCATCATCAACATGCTTCAGGCCTGACTCTCCCCAGAGGGATTGGTGGCCGCGCTGACCCAGCGGCGCCACGAGTCAGTAGAGCACTCGATACAGAGGTCGTGGAGGCCGTTGCTGTTCAACGCGCGATAAGCGCGAGCGATTCATTCGGCGATTTGCTTGGCCAACTTGGATGCTGACGGTGTCCCAAAACGCGCGGCGCCCCGCCTCGCGGGGTGTGCCCCCGACCGCCGGCTTCGAGGCGCCCCATATCGCCGGGTGCGCTGCGCGCACGTCTGCTGCCCCGTCATCAACGCTTCTGGACGTAGGCGAGTGACTCGGGGTCGCTGGGCAAGCGACTTCGCCACCACCCGTCGCCATCGTGGGAGAAGGGCGAGTCGATGCTCTCGGCGGTACAGGCAACGAACCGAGCGTCGATCTCGTCGAGATCAGCAAAGAGCCGTTGGCTTCCGGCCACCTCAACCTCGGTCACGATCGCGTCACGACAGTCGAGGATTGCGCCGTACTCCAGCCGATCGAGCGGATGCCGCTCGAGCTCGGAGACCCAGCCCGACCACCGCTCGACGGCCATGATGAGCACGGCGATAGCCGCAAGCCGATAAACACATCCTTGGACACCTCTGCGTCCCGAACGCTTATCCCAGGGTCCGCTGGCGTCCGCTCAGGTACGTAGCCGCAGGTCAGAGGGGTGGGCTGGACGGTGGCGGACGCAGGATACTCGCGGGATGGAGAACACTGCAAGCTGAATCGTTCCCGAAACCCTTCGGCGCGACTGGCGACGAGCCGACGTGCGCGCCGCCTGCGCCTGACCCTCGGGGCATCGGGCGTCAAGTGACAGGTATGTGG
>JACCTM010000189.1 GCA_013812385.1 Geodermatophilaceae bacterium
TCCCGGTTGATCGACCGGGCGCTTGCCGGAGAGGACGTCGTGATCGCGCGGTCGGGTAAGCCACTGGTTCGGCTGGTCCCGGTGGAACGCGACGAGCCGCGCGGAGGCCGCGGCGCCTGGCGTGGACGGGTGCGGATCGCCGAAGACTTCGACGACCTGCCACCCGACCTGGCAGCGGCCTTCCGCGGAGAGCGCGAATGAGACTGCTACTCGACACCAACGTGCTGATCTGGTGGCTGGAAGGTGACCGGCTCTCCCCCGAGGTGGTAGAGCGGCTCGAAGCCACCGGTACCAACACGGCGGTCTCGGCGGCAACCCTCTGGGAGATCGAGATCAAGCGGACGCTTGGCAAGCTCGACGCCCCAGACGACGTGCTCGACCAGGTCGCCGCCAGCGGCTTCGGCCAGCTGCCCATCACCGCCGCGCACGCCGTCGCCGCGGGCCGGCTCCCCCGCCACCACGACGACCCGTTCGACCGGATGCTCATCGCTCAAGCGCTCGCCGAGCAGCGCACGATCGTGACCCGCGACCGGCGGTTCGAGCAGTACGGAGTTGCCATAGCGGAGGCGTGACCCGCCGTCGCTGGCCGGCTACCGGGGCGACTGGCAAGCGCGGATGTTGCACTCAGCTCGCGGATGTACGCGAGCCTGGTGCAACAGAGCCGGTGTCAGCAGTGAGTCTGGACAACGGGTGGTGCTAGATGGCGCTAAAAAGCGATCGCGACGTTGTGCGGGGTCAGGCCGGCCCGGCCGCCGTCGTGAGCGGTGGTGACCAGCGGTCCCTCGGCGGTGATCGCGACGGTGTGCTCGAAGTGCGCGGCGTACGAGCCGTCCTTGGTGACCACGGTCCAGCCGTCGTCGAGTTCCACGGTGGCCGGGTCGCCGATGGTGACCATCGGCTCGATCGCCAGGCACAGTCCCGGGACGAGCCGAGGTCCCCGACCGGGCCGGCCGAAGTTCAGCACGTGCGGATCCTGGTGCATCTCGGTGCCGATCCCGTGCCCGCCGTAGTGATCGACGATTCCGTACGGATGTGAGTGTGCACGTACCGACGTCTCGACGGCGTTACTGATGTCGGTCAACCGGCCACCGGCCAGTGCGCGCGACAGTCCGGCCCACATCGAGGCTTCGGTGACCGCCATCAGCGCCACCACCTCCGGGGCCACCTCGCCCACGGCCACACTGATCGCCGAGTCGCCGTGATAGCCGTGGTAGATCGCGCCGCAGTCCAGCGAGATCACATCGCCATCGGCCAGCACCCGCTTGCGGCTCGGGATGCCGTGCACGATCTCGTCGTTGATCGAGGCACAGACCGTCTTCGGAAAGCCTCGGTAGCCCAGGAACGACGGTACGGCGCCGGCGCCCCGGATGACGCGCTCGGCGATCGCGTCGAGATCCTGGGTGCTGACTCCCGGGGCCACTGCCGCCCGCATGGCCGCCAGGGCATCAGCCACGATGAGTCCGGCCGACCGCATCAAGGCGATCTCTTCGGATGTCTTGATCTGGATCATGCCGACCTCGCCTCCATGAGCGCCTGGACCGATCTGAGCGTCACTTCGTCGACCGTTCCGGTCGCATCGATCACCGCGAGCAGCTTCAACTCGGTATAGAAGTCCACCAACGGCTCGGTCTGCTCACGGTAGACCTGCAGTCGCCGTCGAATGGTCTCCGGTCGATCGTCGTCACGCTGGGACAAGCCGTAGCCGCACTCATCACAACTGTTGGCGACCGAAGTGGGGTCGTAGTCCAAATGCCAGATTCGCCCACAGCCCTGACAGACGCGCCGACCGGACAAGCGGCGTACGAGCTCGTCGTCGTCGGTCTTCATCTGCAGAACTACATCGAGGTTCTCGTCCAGCTCGGCCAGGGTCGTCTGCAACTGCTCGGCCTGGACGAGGGTGCGCGGGAAGCCGTCCAGGATGAATCCGGCATGGGCGTCGGGTTTGGCCAACCGGTCGCGCACCATCGCGATGGTGACCGCATCAGGCACCAGCTCTCCGGCATTCATGAACGTCGCGGCCTGGCGGCCAAGTTCGGTCATCTCGCTCACGTTCCCCCGGAAGATGTCTCCGGTCGACACGTGCGGGATATGCAGTCGCGCGGCGATGAGTTGTGCCTGCGTTCCTTTGCCGGCACCTGGCGGGCCCACCAGAACGACATGCATCAGAGCCGCCTCAGCGGAGGAACCCCTCATAGTTGCGCATCCGCAACTGGTTCTCGATCTGCTTCACGGTCTCCAGGCCCACGCCGACCATGATCAGCACTGCCGTACCACCGAAGGGGAAGTTCTGGTTGTTGTTGCTGTCGGTCACGGCCAGCAGCAGGTTCGGGAGCACGGCCACGGTGCCCAGATAGAGCGAGCCCGGCAGGGTGATCCGGGAGAGCACGAACTGCAGATATTCCGCAGTCGGTCGACCCGGCCGGATCCCAGGGATGAAGCCGCCGTAGCGCTTCATGTCGTCGGCGCGGTCCTCGGGGTTGAACGTGATCGACACGTAGAAGTAGGTGAAGAAGACGATCAGCGCGAAGTAGACCGCGATGTGCACCGGGGAGGACTGATCGATGATGTAGTTCTCGAAGAACTGCCGGACCGGGCCGGTCTCGTCGCCCTGCAGTTGGGTCAGCAGCTGGGGTAGATAAAGCAAGGATGAGGCGAAGATGACCGGGATGACACCGGCCTGGTTGACCTTCAACGGCAGGTACGTCGACGTTCCGCCGTACATCCGCCGGCCGACCATCCGCTTGGCGTACTGCACCGGGATCCGGCGCTGGGCCTGCTCGACATAGACCACGGAGGTGATCACGACCAGAGCCAGGACGCAGACCAGGAAGAAGACGAAGCCACCGCGGCTCTGCAGGATGTTGCCGCCCTCGGCCGGCATCCTGGCGGCGATCGAGGTGAAGATCAGCAACGACATCCCGTTGCCGACGCCCTTCTCGGTCAACAGTTCGCCGAACCACATGATCATCGCGGTGCCCGCGGTCAGCGTGACCACGAGGATGATCTGGTTGACGATCGACTCGTCCGGGATGATGGTCTGAGCGCATCCCGGGAACAGTTGTCCGCTCTTGGCCAACGCCACAACGGCGGTGGACTGCAGGATCGCAAGCGCGATCGTCAGATAGCGGGTGTACTGGGTCAGCTTCTGCTGCCCGGCCTGGCCCTCCTTCTTCAACTGTTCGAAGCGCGGGATGACCACGACCAGCAGCTGCACGATGATGCTGGCGGTGATGTAGGGCATGATCCCGAGCGCGAAGACCGACAGGCGCAGCAGCGCACCCCCGCTGAACAGGTTGACCAGGGAATAGATGTCTCGATCGGCCCCGGCTTCGGCCTGCTCGATGCAGGAGTTGATCGCTGGGACCGAGACTCCGGGCCCGGGAATAGTGGTGCCGAGCCGGTAGAACGCGATGATGAACAGCGAGAAGAGAATCTTCTTGCGAAGATCAGGCGTCCGGAACGCCGCGGCGAACGCCTGAAGCACGTGTCCTCCTGAGGCAAGCAGTTCAACGATGATAGCGATCAGCCCCTCCTGGCCCGCGAATGGGCGCAGCAGGGGGCTGTGCTCGGTTCTAGAGCGTGGTGGTGCTGCCCCCCGCAGCGGTGATCTTCTCCTTGGCGCTGGCCGAGAACGCGTGAGCTGTCACCCGGAGTGCCACCGAGCTGAGTTCGCCGGTGCCGAGCACCTTGATCGGCTGGTTGCCGCGCACAGCGCCGGCCGCGACGAGCTCATCGGGGCCGATCTCGCCACCCTCGGGAAACAGCGCGGCCAGCCGGTCCAGATTGACCACCTGGTACGGGATCTTGTTGCGCGGAGTGAAACCAGACAGCTTGGGCAGCCGCATGTGCAGTGGAGTCTGGCCACCCTCGAACCGAGCCGGGATGTTGCGACGGGCGCCCTGGCCCTTGGTGCCGCGGCCGGCCGTCTTGCCCTTGCCGGCTTCGCCCCGGCCGACGCGGATCTTCTTCTTGTGCGAACCGGGGGCGGGCCGCAGATGGTGCAACTTGATCGTCATGGCTATTCGACCTCCTCGACCGACACGAGATGCGGCACGGTAGCCACCATGCCACGGATTTCGGGACGGTCCTCTTTCACGACGACGTCATGGATGCGCTTGAGCCCGAGCGAGCGCAGCGTCTCGCGCTGATTGGGTTTCCTACCGATCCGGGAACCGGTCTGGGTGATCTTCAGCCTGGCCACGCTCACACCCCCGCCGCACGGGCACGCAACATGGCAGCCGGAGCTACGTCCTCCAGCGGCAGACCGCGACGCGCCGCGATCTCCTCCGGACGGACCAGGCCTTGTAGTGCCGCCACGGTCGCGTGCACGATGTTGATCGGGTTGGACGAGCCCAGGCTCTTGGACAGCACGTCGTGGATCCCGGCGCACTCGAGCACGGCGCGTACCGGACCGCCGGCGATCACGCCGGTACCGGGGCTGGCGGGCTTGAGCAGGACGACACCGGCGGCGGCGCGGCCCTGGATGGTGTGCGGGATCGTGCCGGCGATGCGGGGAACCTTGAAGAAGCTCTTCTTGGCATCCTCGACACCCTTGGCGATGGCGGCCGGAACCTCCTTGGCCTTGCCGTAGCCGACCCCGACCTGGCCGTCGCCGTCACCGACGACCACCAGTGCGGTGAAGCTGAACCGGCGGCCACCCTTGACGACCTTGGCCACCCGGTTAATGGCGACCACCCGTTCGAGGTGGGTGGACTTCTCCGCCCCGGCCCGACCGCCGTCGCGGCGATCCCGGCGTTCTCCGCCGGTTGCCCCGCGTCGCTGTGGTCCTGGCATCAGAAAGCCCCTATTCCGTCGCGTCGTGCGCTCATGAGATTCATCAGAACTGCAGACCGCCTTCACGGGCTCCGTCGGCCAAGGCGGCTATGCGCCCGGCGTAGGCGTTGCCCCCGCGGTCGAGGACCACCTTCTCGATCCCGACAGCCTTGGCCCGCTCGGCGATAAGCGCGCCGACCTTGCGGGCGCGGGCGCTCTTGTCGCCGCCATCGTCGTCCAGCCCCATCGTGGATGCACTGGCCAAAGTGGCGCCGGCCAGGTCGTCGACGAGTTGCACATGGATGTGCCGGGAGGAGCGGTTGACCACCAGGCGCGGACGCTCGGGCGTGCCGCTGACCTTCTTCCGCAGCCGGTTGTGCCGGCGCCCACGCGCCAGCCGACGCCTGGTCGAGGCGTCCTTCCCGACCGGCTTGTGCCGCTGGGACTCTGTCTGGGTTGCCATCACTACTTCCCTGTCTTCCCGACCT
>JACCTM010000194.1 GCA_013812385.1 Geodermatophilaceae bacterium
CTGAGGCGATGCTGGCCGGTCCGCTGGAGATCGCCGTGGGCGGTCCTTCCGGCCCAGCACGCGACGAGTTGGCTTCCGTGGCTCGCGCGGCGACCAGCCCGGGTGCAGTGTCAGTCGTCGGGGAACCTGACGCGGCGGAGGTACCGCTGCTCGAGGGCCGTACGACACGAACGTCGCCGGTGGCCGCGTTCGTCTGCCGGGGCTTCGTCTGTGAGGCGCCGATCTCGGACCCGTTCGCGCTCAGCGCAGCAGTCCGCGCACACCGGCGACCGTGAAGCGGGAAAGAGCGGTATCGTGTAATCACGTAATCCTGTAATTAAGGAGTGTGAGCACGGATGAGCGTAGCGAACGCATCGTCGGAAGAGATCAGCGCTTGGTTCGCTGGCCGGCTGCCCGATGACTGGTTCACCGGAGCGGCCGAAGTCTCGGTCGACCGGGAGGAGATCATCGTCGTCGGAACGCTGGCCGACCCCGAGGTGGCACAGGATGCCGACGAAGACACTCGGTCATCGGCAGCGGCCGGCCGGATCAGTCGCTGGCGGGAACAGACCCGCGAGGAACGCATCGGTATCGCCCAAGCCGCCGAGCAGCGCTTCGGCCGAAAGGTCGCGTGGGGTGCAACCTGTGGCTCGACGTCGACACTGTTCACCCACGTGGCAATTCCGGTGATGACCCGGTTGCGCCAGCCCGAGCGGTTGGTTCTCGACACGCTGGTCGAGTCGGGAGTCGCTCGTTCGCGGTCCGAGGCGCTGGCCTGGTCGGTACGCTTGGTCGGCCAGCACACCCAGGACTGGTTGAGCGAGCTGCGGACCGCGATGGCCTCGGTCGATGAGGTCCGCGCCCGAGGGCCGCAGACCACCTGAGCAGCCGGGTTCTCCTCATCTTCCCCTGATGCGTCGTACCAGGCATGCCGAGAGGCAGCAGGAATGCCCCCAGCGGGGACTGGTTAGTGTCGGAGCATGCGTGCGGCTGTGTACGAAGGCCCAGGAAACGTCCGCGTCGAGGACGTCCCCGACCCGGTGCTCGACCTGGACACCGATGCCATCGTTGCGGTGACCGACGCTGCCATCGGCGGCAGCGATCTGTGGGCCTACCGCGGCTACGGACAGCGCCCGCCGGGGACCCGGATCGGTCACGAGTTCCTCGGCATAGTCACCGAGGTCGGCGCGGACGTACGTACCGTACGGCCGGGGGATCGCGTGCTCGCCCCGTTGATGTGGTCCTGCGGAGTCTGCGACTACTGCCGTGCCGGGCTGACCAGTTCCTGCGTGGACGGCGGAACGTTCTCCGAGCCGGGGCACGACGGCGGACAGGGCGAGGCGGTACGGGTTCCGCATGCCGATGGCACCTTGGTCGTCGTACCGCCGGCTGATGCCATTCCGGCCCCTCGGCTACTGCCACTGAGCGACGTCATGGCAACGGGGCATCACGCGGCGGTCAGCGCAGGCGTTGACCACGAGACCACAGTGGCCGTCATCGGTGACGGCGCGGTCGGGCTCTGCGCGGTCCTGGCGGCCCGGCGGCTCGGAGCCCGCCGCATTATCGCGGTCGGTCGCCACGCCGAAAGACTCCATATCGCAGTGGATTTCGGTGCCTCCGACATCGTCCAGGGCACTGGGGACGAAGTCCTCGAGAAGGTCATGAGTCTGACCGGCGGCGTCGATGCCGTGTGTGAATGCGTCGGTGCACAGGCAGCTTTCGACGACGCTTTCGCCATGACCCGCGACGGGGGAACGGTTGGCTACGTCGGGGTGCCGCATCTGGTCGAGGGGATCGACCTGTCCAAGATCTTCGCCCGCAACATCGGCATTCGCGGCGGGATGGCACCGGCGCGGGCCTATCTACCGGCTCTGCTCGACTCGGTCGTCGACGGCCAACTCGATGCCAGCGCGGTCCTGGACCTGACGCTCGGCCTGGAAGAACTCGCCGACGGCTACGCGATGATGGATGACCGGTTGGCGATCAAGGCCCACATCACGATCTGAGCTGACACCCAACCCTCCGCAGCGTTTGGTGATCTTGACCTTTTTTGCGGTTGACGAGGGTCCTTGGCATTACGGCGGGATCTGTGCTGCGCGGGACTGAAGGTAGCGCTGCTCCGGCACGCTCAATGTTGCGTGCGGCCAACCCGAACGCCGCACGCGCCGCCTCGTGATCGCCCGCGAGGTCGAGTAGATGTGCGCGTACGGCGTCGACCCGGTGGTGCCCGGCGAGCGCGGGGTCGGCCCCGGCAGCGCCGAGCTGTTCCAGCCCGGCCTGGGGACCGTGAACCATGGCTAGGGCAACGATGCGGTTCAGCGCGACCATCGGTCCCGGCGCAATGACGGCCAACAGGTCGTAGAGCCCGAGAATCTGCTTCCAATCGGTGTCCTGGGAGCTCGCCGCCTCGTCGTGTACCGCAGCGATCGGCGGCCTGCAGCTGATAGGGACCGATCGGCGCGGTGGCCAGCGTCTCGGTGATCAGCCGAACGCCCTCGGCGATGACCTCGGAATCCCAGCGGTCGCGGTCCTGCTCCGCGAGCGGGACGAGGCCGCCGCCGGGACCGGTACGAGCTGGGCGTCGGGCGTCGGTGAGCAGCATGAGTGCCAGCAGGCCGGCGACCTCGCCATCCTCAGGTAGCCGATCGCGAAGCTGTCGGGTCAGCCGGATCGCCTCGGTGCTGAGCTCAACCCGGTGCAATGCCGATCCGGAACTGGCCGTATATCCCTCGTTGAAGATCAGATAGAGCACGTGCAGCACGGCAGCGATCCGCTCCGGTCGGTCTGCCTCGTCGGGTATCCGGAATTGGGCGCCGCTGGCCTTGATCTGCTGCTTGGCGCGGCTGATCCGCTGGCCCACGGTCGACACCGGAACCAGCAGAGCGCGGGCGATCTCCGCAGTGGTCAACCCCCCGACCGCGCGCAGCGTCAAAGCCACCTTCGACGCCGTGGACAGGGATGGGTGACAGCAGAGCAGCAACAGGGTCAGCGTGTCGTCGACCGCCGGGATCGGCTCCGGGTCCGGTGGTGCCAGGGCTGCGGCAGTGTCCTCCCGGCGTCGGCGGGCCGTCTCGTTGCGCCATAACTCAGTCCGCCGCCGGGCTGCGACAGTGATCAACCAGCCCTTCGGGTTGTCCGGTACACCCTCGGTCGGCCATCGGACCGCGGCCGCCAGAAGGGCCTCTTGTACGGCGTCCTCGCAGGTGTCGAAACCGCCGTAGCGGTGTACGAGGAGGCCGAGGACTTGCGGCGCCAGTTCCCGCAACAGTGCCTCGATCGAAGGCATCGATGGTTCCTTGCGGTGCTGCTCACCCACTTTCGGCTAGAACTCCATCCCACTCATGTCCAGGATCGGCCGTACCTCGACATAGCTGTACGCGGCGTCCGGTGCCTTGGCTGCGTGCTCGATCGCGCGTTCGATGCTGTCGCACTCGATGAGGTAGAAGCCGGCCAAGTGCTCCTTCACCTCGGCGAAAGGCCCGTCGCTGGTCATCGTCTGCCCCTCGCGCACCGACACAATCGTGGCCATTGAGGGATCGGCCAGCCCCTCCGACACGATCAGCTCGCCGGATTCGGCCAGGGCTTCGCTGAGCGCCATGTGGCCGAGCCCGAACTCAGTGCGCTGTTCATCGGAGAGTCTGTCCCAGATCTCGAGGGACGCCGGGTTGGTGTGGATCAGGATCAAATATTTTATCGTGGCCTCCGTCAGGTTCAGGAAACATTCTCACCTGTCATGTCGAAGCCAGCACCTCAGCTTCTACATCTCTTATGAAGGCACCCGCAGGAGGCGCCGAGAGACAGGAGTCGCCATGACTAGCACCATGCTCACTCGAGACGTTGCGCAGATTCGTCAGCTGATCACCGCGAAGGAAACGCTGATGCGGACAAAGGACGCGAACGGGCTCGTTTCCCGCTACGCGCCCGAAATCTTCCAGTACGACCTGGCGCCACCGCTGCAGCACTCGGGACCTGCGGTGCTGGACCCATCGGGAGTGCAGTGCTGGTTCTCCACTTTTGAGGGACCGCTCGACTACGAAGTCCGTGATCTAGCGGTGACAGCCGGCGAGGACGTTGCCTTCTGCACCAGCCTGGAACGCCTCACTGCCACTCCGCTTGGTTCATCGGAGTCGTTCACCCTGTGGACGGATCCTTCCAGGCGGCCGTCGACCTCCAGCGCTAGGCCGCACGGCCAGGCAGCTGGCACCAGGACAACTCCGCGGGGTTGTGACCGAAATCGCCAGACACCAACGAAAGGAAGCGCCATGTTCGAGCACACCAAGGCATTCAGCGGATTCTCCGTGGACGACATCCCCGCGGCCAAGCGGTTCTACGGCGAGACGCTCGGTCTTCGGGTGTCCGAGGAGTACGGGATGCTCACCCTGCACATCGCGGGCGACCGGGACACGCTGATCTATCCCAAAGAAGACCACGCGCCGGCCACCTTCACGATCCTCAATTTCCCGGTGGACGATATCGCCTCTGCTGTACGGCAGTTGGCAGAGCGGGGGATCCGCTTCGAGGCCGGCGAGGGCATCGACGACGACGGGATCATGCGCCAGGGCGGCCCGCTGATCGCTTGGTTCAAGGATCCGGCCGGCAACTTCTTATCCGTCCTCCAGGCCGACTGAGCCAACTGTGCTCTCAGCGTCAGGTGGCATACATCGCGAAGTACACCGCGATGTAATGGCAGGCGGCGGCCACGATCGTCGCGGCGTGGAACACCTCGTGGTAGCCGAAGACACCCGGCCACGGGTTGGGCTTCGACGTGGCGTATGCGATCGCGCCCAGGGAGTAGAGCAGGCCCCCGGCGCTGATCAGCACGAGGGTGGTGACCCCGAGGTTGGTCAGGATGGCCGGAAAGAACAGCACCGCCACCCAACCGAGCGCCAGGTAGATCGGCACCCCGACCCAGCGCGGTGCCGTCGGCCAAGACGTCTTGAGCGCGATACCGGCGAGGCCGCCGCCCCAGACGATGCCCAGGATCACCCACTGGAAGGTGCCCTCCAGGGCCAGGACGCTGAACGGGGTGTAACTCCCGGCGATGAACAAGAAGATCATGGAGTGGTCGAGCAGCTTCATGATCTTCCAGCCGCGGGGCGACCAGGCGCGGCGGTGGTAGGCGGCGCTGACCCCGAACATCGCCGAGACGGTGAAGCAGTAAATCGTCACCGCCAGACCGGCCGCTGGGCTGTGCACCCAGCCCAGCGGGATCAGCACCGCACCGGTGACGATCGAGGCCACAAAGGCGCCCAGATGCAGCCAGCCACGCAGGCGGGGGCGGCTGTCCGGGGAGTCATAGTCCTTGTCGCCGCCGAAGTCCAGCACAGCCGAAACGGTGGACTCAAGCTCAGTAGCCATCCATCCCAGGTTAAGGGACCGTAAGTTTCGCTGCCAGGGCTCCGGACCGGCGCCAGGAGTCGTACCCTGCTGGATCATGGGGTGGGCCGATCTGCCGTACCGGTTGTACGAGCGACGCCTGCAGCACCAGCTCTCCGGTGCCCAACTGCCCAGGCACGTTGGCATCATGGTCGACGGCAATCGGCGTTGGGCCAGATCCATCGGACTCGGCGACGTAAATGATGGACACCGCCGCGGCGCGAACAAGATCGTCGACTTTCTCGACTGGTGCGACGAGGCCGGAATCGAGCACGTGACCGTGTTCCTCCTGTCGACCGACAACCTCAACCGGCCCGAGCCGGAACTGACGCCGTTGCTGCGGATCATCGAAGATCTCGCAGTCGACCTGTCCGGTCCCGACCGGCGCTGGCAGCTGCGCGCGGTCGGCGCTCTGGAGCTCTTGCCGGACAGCACCGTCGAGGCGTTGAAGACCGCCCACGAGGCGACCGTCGGCCGTCCGGGGGCTGCCGTGGACCTGGCCGTCGGCTACAGCGGCCGGCGGGAGATCGCCGATGCCGTGCGGTCCCTGCTGGCCGAGCGCGCCGCCGCAGGTACGACGCTTGACGAGTTGATCGACTCACTCGAGGTCGAGCACATCGCCGAGCATCTGTACACCCGTGGCCAGCCCGATCCGGACCTGGTGATCAGGACCAGTGGCGAGCAGCGGTTGTCCGGCTTCCTGCTCTGGCAGACCGCTCACTCCGAGTTTTACTTCTGCGACGTGTACTGGCCGGACTTCCGCCGTACGGACTTCCTCCGAGCCTTGCGTGACTTCGCGGCCCGGCACCGGCGCTTCGGCGCCTGAGGCAGGGCCAGCTAGCCGCGCGAACGCGCTGAGTCACTGAGGCAGACTCTGTTGCCGTGGACCTGATCACCGAGTACCTCCTCCTCGGGCTGCGTTTCGACCGCCTCGAGGCCGGCTTCGTCGACGCCTACACCGGTGACCCGGCGCTGCGAGCCCGGGTCGAGAACGAGCCCTCCCCACATCCGGCCCAGCTGCGGGCACGCACCCGTGAGCTGTTGGCGGAGCTGGATTCGAGCGGCCTGGACCCTGTGCGGGTCGATTTCCTGCGCGCTCAACTCACCGCTCTGGAATGCAGCGCCAGGGTGATGTCAGGTGAGCCGGTTGGTTTCGTCGAGGAAGTCGCGGCGTACTTCGACGTGCACATTCGGCTCGGGAATGAAACACGCTACGAGGCAGCGCATTCCGAACTCGATGCGTTGTTACCCGGCAAAGGCGGGCTGGCCCAGAGATATGCCGGCTACCGGCAAGCTGACGAGTGCCCACCGGATCGCCTCGAAGAGGTCGTGCTGGCGATGTCCAGTCGGCTACGGGATCACGTACGGGCCACGTACGTCCTGCCGCCCGAGGAAACGGTCAGCTACGACGTCGTCACCGACAAGCCGTGGTCGGGGTTCAACTACTACCGGGGAGAGTTCCACTCCGACGTCGCGATAAACGCAGACCTGCCGCAGCGGCTCACCCAGCTTCCACATCTGGTCGCGCACGAGTCCTACCCCGGGCATCACACCGAGCACTGCCGCAAAGAGGCCGGTTTGGTGGTCCGCGACCAGCACCGCGAGCACACAATCTTCCTGGTGAACACCCCGGAGTGCCTGATGGCCGAGGGGCTCGCCGATCTCGGCGTCAAGGTGACGGTAGGCGAGGGCTGGGGAGCCTGGACCGAGGAGATCCTCGGAGATCTGGGTCTGGCCGCTGACGGTGAATTGGCGCAGCGGGTAGCAAAGGCCGTGGCTCCGCTCAACGACGTCCGTCAGGATGCGGCGATCATGTTGCACGACAGGAACTCTGACCAGGACACGGTGACGGACTACCTGCAACGGTGGTCCCTCGCCTCCCACGAGCGGGCACAGCAGTCGCTGCGCTTCCTGACCGACCCGCTGTGGCGGGCCTACACCTCGACCTACGTCGAAGGTCACCGCCTGCTCTCGTCCTGGCTGGATGCCCGCCCGGACGACGAGCCGGTCGAGTCTCGGTTCCGGCGGTTGCTGGACGAGCCGCTCACCCCCGGCCGCATCGTCGCCGAACTGCCCACGTGAACCTTGCTGGACGCAGCCGACGGGGCCGACGGAGCCCGGGTCAACGGCTGGTCGCGCAGGCCACCTTCGCCGTCCCCTTGCTGCTCTTCCTGATCCTGGGCATCGTCCTGGTCGGTGACTTCTCGGCCCAGTGGTGGCTGCTCATCCTGCCGGTCGCTCTGCTCGCCGGGCCGCTCCTAGCCCTACGCCGGCAGTCCGGCCGGGAGCCGGATGATGACCCCTCGGCGAACGCCTGGCGGTAGCACTCACCTACGCCGCGTGTCGTAACGCGAGGCGCGAGCAACCGCCGTACGGTCGGGCGTGGCGGTGCCGGATGTGCCGCCCTGGGAGGCCCCGACGGTGCTGACGACATGGTCAGTGAAGGGCCGGTTCCTGGCCCTGGCGGGTCGGACCGGAGCCCTTCGACCTGAACGGGAGCGCACGCTCTCGTAGGAGCCCGCGCATGACCGATCGCCGCACCTATGTCCTCGACACCTCGGTTCTGCTGTCCGATCCCGGCGCGCTGCGGCGCTTCGCCGAACACGACGTAGTGCTCCCACTCGTGGTCATCGGCGAGCTCGAGGACAAACGACACCACCCGGAGCTGGGTTGGTTCGCCCGCGAGTCGTTGCGTGTCCTGGATGACCTGCGAATCCTGCATGGCCGACTCGATGCGCCGGTGCCGATCGGTCGGGCCGGAGGAACTGTGCACGTCGAACTCAATCATTCCGACTCTTCGGTGCTCCCGGCCGGATTCCGTAATGACGCCAACGATTCGCGGATCCTGGCCGTTGCCCTGAACTTGGTCGCCGAGGGCCTCGACGTCGTCCTGGTCAGCAAGGACATGCCCCTGCGGGTCAAGGCCGCCTCGGTCGGACTGGCCGCCGATGAATACCGCGCGCACAACGCCGTTGATGCCGGCTGGACCGGAATGACCGAACTCGACGTGAGCACCGAAGACGTCGACCGGCTCTACGCCGAGGACGAGATCGACGTGCCGTGCAACTCCGACCTGGCTTGTCACACCGGCTTGGTGTTGCTCTCCACGCGCGGATCGGCGCTGGGGCGGGTGACGGCGGACAAGCGGATCCGGCTGGTCCGCGGTGACCGTGAAGCCTTTGGGCTGCATGGTCGCTCGGCTGAACAGCGGATCGCATTGGACCTGCTGCTCGACCCGGAGATCGGCATCGTGTCACTCGGCGGGCGCGCCGGTACGGGCAAGTCCGCTTTAGCCCTCTGCGCCGGGCTCGAGTCGGTGATGGAACGACGTGCGCACAAAAAGGTGGTCGTCTTCCGGCCGCTGTACGCCGTCGGCGGCCAGGAACTCGGTTATCTCCCAGGTAGTGAGAGCGAGAAGATGGGTCCCTGGGCCCAGGCGGTCTTCGACACCCTTGGCGCCCTTGTCAGTACGGACATGGTCGATGAGATCATCGACCGCGGAATGCTCGAAGTCCTTCCGCTGACCCATATCCGGGGTAGATCCCTGCATGACTCGTTCGTGATCGTCGACGAGGCCCAGTCGTTGGAGCGCGGTGTGCTGTTGACCGTGTTGTCCCGCCTGGGGTCGGGTTCGCGGGTGGTGCTGACCCACGACGTCGCGCAACGCGACAACCTGCGGGTCGGGCGGCATGACGGGGTCACGGCGGTCATCGAGGCGCTCAAGGGGCACCCGCTGTTCGCCCACGTGACGCTGACCCGTTCCGAGCGCTCCCCGATTGCGGCACTGGTCACCGAGATGTTGGAAGACCTTCCGATGTAGGGACCCGACAGAGGTCGACGTACGGCCGTGATGTCGGCTTGACGAAGTAGTCAGTAAGACTTACTGTGTAGTCAGCTCATCTGACTACCTTGGGAGTTTGCCCATGCCCGTCGCCACGCTCTCCGGAGCACCTGAGTTCGCGTTCGGCGATGCAGTGTTCCGCTCCCTGGCAGTACCGTCACGCGGCTCCACCCGATTCGCGATCTGGGCCCTGGAGCTTGCACCGGGGATGTCCGGTGATGCGCACAGCCTGGACTGCGAAGAGGTCCTGGTGATCCACAGCGGACAGATCAGCGCGCGGATCGGAACGGAGGAGATCCAGGCGGGTCCGGGAGATGCGGTGATCGTGCCGCCGGAGACGTCCTTGGTGCTGCGAAACGTGACAGCGGAACCGGTGCACGCCACGGCGATCACCTCGGCCGGCTTCCGGGCCACGTTGGGAGATACGACGATGATCCCGCCGTGGTCGCTCTGACCGAGCGATCACCGGCTCGGCCGACACCGCACCGCACGCGCGGGACCCGTACGCGGCCACCGGAGAATGGACTTCCGGTCACGGCCAACACCGGGCGAATGCCGCCGACGCTGGCGCAGCTGCCCTTGCCTGCGCTGTTGAGCCTGGCCACTCGGGTGGTCACCGAGGCCGTCCACGCCGGCTTGGCTGCTGCGGGCTTCGCCGACATCCGCCCGGCGCACGGTTATGCGTTCTCGCTGATCGCGGTGCGTCGGGGGGCCACCGGAGTGGAGATAGCCGCGCATCTGGGGATGACCAAGCAGTCGGCGAAGGTGATCATCGACCAACTCGAAGCCGCCGGCTATGTCACCCGTGAACGCATCGAGCGAGACCGCCGGGCCCGGGTGGTCCAGCTCACCGACCGCGCCTGGGCCTGTATCGAGATCGGCACCCGGCTGTGGGCTGCAGCCGAGGCCGATATCGAGGCAGTCCTCGGCACGGCGGCGCTGTCGACGACCCGACACACCTTGGAGCAGTTGGTCGGAACACACATCGGTTCCGGGGACGCCGTCCCCCTTCGCCCACCTCGCTGAGATCACCCCTTGCGGGAGTGTCCTCGTTCTGAGGCTGTTGTACTACCGGCAGAGCAAGGGCAGTACCCGTAGAGCTGCTGTCCACAGCCACGAACCCTTCGTCCACAAGGGAGATCGCCGGTCCTACTGGGGCAGTGCGTGAGGCGTACGTCCCGGCCGACGCTTCGTCGTCCAGCGATCGAAGTGCACGGCTTCATGTCCATGTTGTCCGGCTCGACGATGACGAGGCAGGAGCCTGGCGTTCGAGTCTGCGATCGTTGCAGCTGATTTCGCCCTGCACGAGGGCTTGGCCACATCCTCTGCCTTGGAAGCGACGGCAATCAGCATGTCCGGAGTAGCGGGAAGCCTTCAGGCCACTCGAATGGTCGGCTGCTCAAGCCTGGCCAGAGCGCCCATGCCCAGGAACGAGCTCTCCGCCGCGGGTTACCGTGACCTTTGCCGGTATTTCTCCCGCTTTCAGGGTCCTGCGCGGCACCCGCAAAGCGCGTACAAAGCCCGCAAAGGTTGTGGCCAGCGGCTACGGGTGGGTCATGGACAGCACGTCGAGTGCAGCGTCTAGTTGCTCCTCGGTGAGCTTGCCGTCGCGTACGTACCCGCGCTCCAGCACGACCTCGCGGATCGTCTTGCGCTCGGCCAGCGACTGCTTGGCGACCTTCGCGGCCTCGTCGTACCCGATGTAGCGGTTCAGCGGAGTGACGATCGACGGCGAGGACTCGGCGAACTCGCGGCAGCGCTCGACATCGGCCTCGATCCCGTCGATACAGCGATCGGCGAACAGCCGGGAGATGTTGGCCAGCAAGCGGATCGACTCGAGCAGATTGCGGGCGATGACCGGCAGCATCACGTTCAGCTCGAAGTTGCCAGCCGACCCGCCGAAGGCCACGGCAGCATCGTTGCCGATCACCTGGGCGACCACCTGGCAGACCGCCTCCGGGATGACCGGATTGACCTTGCCGGGCATGATCGAGGAACCCGGTTGCAGGTCGGGCAGCCGGATCTCGCCCAGCCCGGCTCGAGGGCCGGAGCCCATCCAGCGCAGATCGTTGGCGATCTTGTACAGCGAGATGGCGATCACGCGCAGCACGCCGGAGGCCTCGACCAGAGCATCCCGCGAAGCCTGCGCCTCGAAGTGGTCTCGCGCTTCGGTGAGCGGCAAGTCCATGTCCGCGGCGAGTGCGGCAATCACCTCACCGCCGAACCCGGCCGGCGCGTTGATACCCGTCCCCACCGCCGTACCGCCCAAGGGCAGTTCACCGATCCGCGGCAAGGCGCCCTTCAGCCGCTCGACTCCGAAGCGAACCGACGCCGCATACCCCCCGAACTCCTGCCCCAGGGTGACCGGGGTGGCATCCATCAGGTGCGTACGACCAGATTTCACGACTGTCGCGAATTCCGTGGCCTTGCGCGACAGCGAAGCGTCGAGGTGCTCCAGGGCCGGGATCAGTGACACGACGATGGACCGGGTCGCCGCGATGTGGATCGCCGCCGGAAACTGGTCGTTGGAGGAGAACGGGTCGTTGACGTCGTCATTGGGATGTACTGAAGTGCCGTCGCCGAGCCGCTCTGCCGCCAAGGTGGCGATGACCTCGTTGGCGTTCATATTCGACGACGTACCCGAGCCGGTCTGGAAGACATCGATGGGGAAGTGCACATCCCACTTCCCGCGGGCGACCTCCGCAGCGGCGTCGTGGATCGCGGTCGCCTTTGCCGGATCGAGCCGGCCGGCCTCTCCACGCAAGCGAGCGCTGGCTCCCTTGATCGAGGACATCGCGCCGATGAGTTCGCGGTCGATCCGCTGGCCGGAGACCGGAAAGTTTTCGACGGCCCGCTGAGTTTGGGCCCGATACTTCGCTGAAGCGGGTACGGCGACCTCGCCCATCGAGTCGCGCTCGATCCGAAAATCCTGGCCGTCGTGATCGTGATCCTCGCGGGCCGTTTGCCTGACGCCGTCCACTTCAGTTCACTCCTCGGCCAGATCCGGGCTGCTGTCAAGGACTCTAGTGATGCATCCTGGACCTCCTGGAATGCGGGAACCTCGCGTTGAGTACCAACGTCTACCGTCTGATGCCGCCCCCGGGGCCGCGAACTGCACGATCACGTGTCGAGATCGGAGAACGAGAGATGAATCAGCCTCCGTACGGTCAAGGCGGCTACGACCCGAACCAGCCATCCGGCCCGCAGGGTGGCGGTGAGGGGTACCCATAGCAGGGGTACGGGCAGCAGGGATACGGGCCGGGGTACGGGCAGCCGGGATACGGGCAGCCGGGCGGCGGCCAGGGATACGACCCAACCAGGGTCCGGGCAACCGAATCCGGTGTACGGCCAGCCGCCCTATACCCAAGGTGGTTACGACCCCAACCAGCCCGGTTACGGAACGCCCGGCGGCTACGGCCCGGGCGGGCAGCCACCGAAGAAGAACAACACCAACTTGATCATCGCGGCCGTGGTAGCAGCGGTCCTCCTGATCGCCGGCGGGATCACCGCGATCGTGCTCCTGAACAATGACGACGACCCGACCACGACAGCTACCGCCAATTCTGCGCCCGGCGAGCCGAGCAGCCCCGGCGAAGCGACGACCGAACCGAGCGAGGACAGCAGTGATCCAAGCGAGTCTGACGACGGGGGTGGGGGATCCGGTGAACTTCCAGATCCTTCCTCCCCGGAGGGCCTCGGCGACGACCCCGAGCTGGACGCTCTGGCTCAGGACTGCTTCGCAGGGGACTTGGAAGCCTGCGACAACTTGTACTTCCAGGCCGACATCGACTCCGCCTACGAAACCTACGGAGATACATGTGGCGGTCGTCAGCCCGACACCGAGGAGGCATACGGAATCTGCGTCTTCGACTTCCCGTAAACCCGCGAAAGCCCGTGCTGTACGGTCGCGCGAGTGTCGATGCCACCGAATCAACCGCCCCAGGGCGGCTATCCCCAGCCCGGTGATGGCGGGTACGACCCGCAGGGCGGCCCGCCGGGTTCGGGTGGGCAGTCGCAGGGCGGTTGGTCTGCGGGTCCTCCCGATCCGACCA
>JACCTM010000272.1 GCA_013812385.1 Geodermatophilaceae bacterium
AGTTGACTCTGGTACCGCCGGAGGCCGACCCAGTACGGCTGGGGTGGTGCTGCTTGCGGTGCTTGACCCTGCGGGGAATCAACATGGATCAGCCCTCCGTCTTCTCTGCGGACTCGGCCGGCGCAGCAGGCCTGGGAGCTTGCGCCTTGGGAGCGGCAGGTCGTGGTCCAGCGGCCTTGGCCGCTGCGTCTGGTGCCGCTGCGTCTGGTGCCGCTGCCTCTGGTGCCGTTGCCTCTGGTGCCGCTGCCTCTGGTGCCGCTGCCTCTGGTGCCGCTGCCTCTGGTGCCGCTACCTCTGGTGCCGCTACCTCTGAAGCCACAGCTTCAGGTGCGGCTGCTTCTGAAGCCGCAGCCTCTGGTGCCGTTGCTTCGGCGGCGTCACGCCTGGACTCGATGTCCACGTTGGGCTCGGCCGCCAATTCGGTAGTGGCCGGCTCCGCAGCCGCAGCCTCTTCCGCGACCTCTGGAGCGGCCGCCGGGATGGCGGCAGCTTCGGCGGTCGCAGCGGTCTGCTCGGTCGACTCATCGACAACCGACCCGCTCACGGTGGCCTCGGTGTCGATGCCCTCCTCTGGCTCGCCACCGGCCGCTGCCCGACCTGCCTCGGTCCCCGCGGCCGTCGTGCCGGTCGAACCCGAACGACGCGGGCGCACCGGACGGTCGCGACGCTGGCCACGAATCGCAGCGGCCTCCGCGGCATCACGCTCGGCGCGCGAACCGCTGACGTCACCCTTGTAGATCCAGACCTTGACGCCGATCCGACCGAAGGTCGTCTTGGCCTCGTACAGCCCGTAGTCGATGTTGGCCCGCAGCGTGTGCAGCGGCACCCGGCCGTCGCGGTAGAACTCCGAACGCGACATCTCCGCCCCGCCCAGGCGTCCGGAGCACTGCACCCGGATGCCCTTGACGTTTGGGCTCTTCTGCGCGGACTGCATCGCCTTGCGCATGGCGCGGCGGAAACTGACCCGGCTGGACAGTTGCTCGGCGACACCCTGGGCAACCAGCTGCGCGTCGGACTCCGGATTCTTGACCTCGAGGATGTTGAGCTGGACCTGCTTGCCGGTCAGCTTCTCGAGTTCGCCACGGATCCGGTCGGCCTCGGCACCACGGCGGCCGATGACGATGCCGGGCCGGGCGGTGTGGATGTCGACGCGGACCCGGTCGCGGGTGCGCTCGATGTCGACGCGGGAGATCCCGGCCCGCTCCATGCCCGTGGACATGAGCTTGCGGATCGCCACGTCTTCCTTGACGTATTCCTTGTACAGCTTGTCGGCAAACCACCGCGCCTTGTACTCGGTGGTGATGCCCAGCCGGAACCCGTGTGGATTGACCTTCTGACCCACTAGCGGGTCCTCCCCTTCGAACTACCGGTACTTGTGGCGGACTTTCGCCGGCCCCGACGAGAGACCTCTTCGGTGGCGATGGAACTGACCTCGATCGTGATGTGGCTGGTCCGCTTGTTGATGCGGAAGGCGCGTCCACGGGCGCGTGGGCGGAAGCGCTTCAGCGTCGGGCCACCGTCGACATAGGCCGCGCTGATGACCAGCGAGTCCTGCTCGACCTTGAGGTTGTGCTCGGCGTTGGCCATCGCGCTGGCCAGCACCTTCGCGACCGGCTCGCTGGCCGCCTGTGGTGCGAACTGCAGCATCGCTAGCGCCTCGCCGGCGGGCTTGTAACGGATCAGGTCGATCACCCGACGCGCCTTCATCGGCGTCACGCGTACGAAACGCGCGGTGGCCTTGGTCGAGACAGTCTCGGTGCCTGGAATCGTCATGGTCGCCGCCTCAGGCTCGCCGGGCGCGGCGGTCGTCGCGGATGTGCCCGCGGAAGGTCCGGGTGGGAGCGAACTCGCCCAGCTTGTGGCCGACCATCGCCTCGGTCACGAAGACCGGGACGTGCTTGCGCCCGTCGTGCACGGCAATGGTGTGGCCGAGCATGTCCGGGATGATCGTCGACCGCCGGGACCAGGTCTTGATCACGTTCTTGGTGCCCTTGGTGTTCTGTACGTCCACCTTCTTGATCAGGTGGTCGTCGACGAAGGGACCTTTCTTCAGACTTCTAGGCATGGGTTAGCGCTTCTTTCCGGTACGGCGGCGACGGATGATCATCGAGTCGCTC
>JACCTM010000144.1 GCA_013812385.1 Geodermatophilaceae bacterium
GGGTCGGGCTGATCTGCGTCCCGTCATCCAGCACACCGTGCTGCTCCGGTCGGTGAGGGATTGCAGGGCGATGGTGACCCGGATCTGGGCCTTCCCACCGTCACCGCTCGATGTGGCCGGGTGGTGCAGGTGGCGTCGGCCGATCTCGACGATCGCGTCATAGCGTCGTTGGCCTGGACTGCGCTGGTCCTTAACACCAGGGCCCTGGCCGGGATCAGCGCCCAGGTCCCCGCCACGGCCGGGGGTGGTGTGCTGCCATCCGACCAGGGCGTGGACAGGCTGATCCGCGGCCGCTACGACGCCGCCGGGTACGCGGTCCTCACCGCCGCCCTGGATGCCCCACCAGACCCGTAGGGATCAGGGCTGAGGGTGAATTCGCGTTTCCCGAAGGCCCGGGCTTCGTGGTCGCGGATCTTGGCCTCGTCCCGGCGCGCACGCCCCGATCAGACTCGCCTCGCCCTCCGCGTGTAGCTCCGGGCCGATGTTGGGGCTGAGGTCTTTCAACGAGTCCACGATCACCTCGGCCTGCGCGAAGCCGACCTCGCCCATAAGGTCAAGATCACCAATCAAAGGCGAGCCGACGGCCCGTACCCATCGTTGCTGCCGCACTCCACCCGCCGGAGGACCGCCGGCCGAGGCCGCAAGCCGCTAGCCGCTAGCCGCTAGCCGCGCGAAGCCGTACCCCGTTGTTGGTGCCGTACCCCTTTCACCACGCCGACACCGCCGGTCGACGATGTAAGCCTTATCGAGGGCCGTGCTGCTGATGGAGTGCATCACCCGTCAGGCGTCGCGGCGGTGCAGAACCGCGGTGGCCACGCCCAGCAGGACGAACGCGGTCCCGGCCAGCACTCCGAGCGATCCCAGTGTGCTCAATGGATCAGTGACCCCGGTGATCTGCGGGTCGCCGGCGAACAACGTGCCGTTGACGAAGGGAAGCAATCGGTAGATGTCGTCCCCGAAATTGGGAATGATGCTGATCAGGTTTTCGATCGCCAGCGACCAAACCAGCAACAGGGTCAACGCACCGGCGGGGTGGCGCACCAGCGAGCCGACGGCCACGGCGATGACCGCCAGCAGCGCATAGACCAGTCCGTACCCGGCCACCAGCCGCCAGTCGTCGGCCGTACGTAGGACCAGAGCCCCGGTCTCGTCGAAGAACCGGGACACGGCGAAGGTCGTCCAAGCTGCTACCTCGCCGATGAGGAATGCAACAGCGGCGATGACGCCGGCCTTTGTCCACAGCACTCGGGTACGGCTGGGTTGGGCCTGCAGCGTTGTCCGGATCGTGCCGAAGCGGTACTCGCTGGTGACGGCCAGAGCGGCCAGCACGAGAATGACCGCGGCGGCGAACTGCATCCCGGCCAGGCTGAAGAAGATCGAGTTTCCCTCCTCCGACGCGTTGGTGATCAGGATGCCGAAGGCCATCGGGATGAGCAGGGCCACCGCCATGCACCACCACGGCGAGCGGGTCGAGCGCAGCTTGATCCACTCCGATCGGATGACACTCAGCGCGCCGGGTCGACGCTGTCGCGAGGAAAGAGGCCGTACGGCGGTGGCCACGCCATCCGCTCGGCCCGAGGTTGGTCGCGAATCGTCGACCGCGTGCCGAGCCGGTTCGGTTCGGTTGACGGTGCTCATGGTGCTCACTTTCCGGCCGCCGCGAGGGCAAACCCATGATCGGAGGTCGCGCTGTCCGGGACCCCGGAAGCGCTGTACTGCACGGCATCTGCGGTCAGCTCCATGAAGGCCTCCTCCAGCGACGCGCGCCGTAGAGACAACTCGTGGATGACTGCTCCGACTCCGGCGGCCAGATAGCCGATCTGGTCGGTGCTGATGTCCGCACCGGTGATCAGGTACGTCTCGGCGGCGTCCTCGTGAACCTCGAGACCCGCCGCGCGAAGCTGTGGCAGGACAAGGGGGAAATCCGGCGTTCGCAGAACGACACCAGCGGTGACCGCCTGGTCGAGGAACGCCTGAGTCGAACAGTCGGCGATCAGAGCGCCGCGTCCGATGACGATGAGATGGTTTGCGGTGACAGCCATTTCGGAGAGCAGGTGGCTGGAGACAAGGACCGTACGGCCATCGCGTGCCAGGCCCTGCATCAACGTCCGGATCCAGACGATCCCTTCCGGGTCGAGACCGTTGACCGGCTCGTCGAACATCAGCACATCTGGATCGCCGAGCAACGCGCCGGCGATCCCGAGTCGCTGTGACATCCCGAGAGAGAAGGCCCCTGCCCGCTTGCCGGCGACCGCACTGAGCCCCACCATGTCGAGCACCTCGTCGACCCGGCGCTCCGGCAGCTCGGCGAGGGCGGCCATCGCGCCCAGATGGTTGCGGGCCGACCGGTTGGGGTGCACCCACCTGGCGTCCAACAACGCCCCAATCGTGCGCAGCGGATTGTCCAACCCGGCATAGCGACGGCCACCGATCGTCACCGAGCCCGAGGTCGGCCGGTCCAACCCCAGGATCATCCGCATCGTCGTCGACTTGCCGGCCCCGTTCGGTCCGAGAAAGCCGGTCACCACACCGGGTTCCACGGAGAAGGACAGTGCGTCGACGGCAGTGAGTCGGCCGTACTTCTTGGTGAGGCTTCGGGCCTCGATCATCGTGGTCCTCCTGTGGACTGGTCGGTGATAGGACCAGTTCATCGGCGCAGGCCCCGACGGTCATCAGGTAGAGCCCTTGACCACACCCTGAAGCAGCCCTGAGCGACAACCGGCCGCACACCCTGATCACCCGAGCGGCGACTAGGGTTTCGCGGCGTGCGCTTCCTGTTCAGCCCGCCGGCGGAAGCCACCGCCGGTCTGCTGAGCCTTCCCTGGCGGGAATCGCTGGCCGAGTGGGTGGACGATCGGCTGGTCGAGGTGCCCCAGCGCGGGTTGTCCCGGCACGTCGTGCGCTTCGTCGCCGAGGCTGGTGAGGTGTTCGCGCTCAAGGAGATTCACGAACGGCTCGCACGTCGCGAGTATCAGCTCCTGCGCCAGTTGGACAAGCTGAGCATCCCGGCCGTACAGGTGCTCGGCGTCGTCGTCGACCGCGGCCCGGACCTCGACGCGATCCTGGTCACTAACTTCCTCGACTACTCCACTCCATACCGCGCCCTCTTCTCCAATCCGCGTGGGCAGCACCTGACCGGACGGCTGCTCGATGCCCAGGTCGAGCTGCTCGTCCGGCTGCACCTGGCCGGCTTCATGTGGGGTGACTGCTCTCTGTCGAACACTCTGTTCCGGCTCGACGCGGGGGCGTTGTCGGCGTATCTGGTCGACGCCGAGACCGCCGAGATCCACTCGTCGCTGTCCGAGGGGCAACGCCAGTACGACGTCCTGATGGCCCAGGAGCGGGTCGGCG
>JACCTM010000319.1 GCA_013812385.1 Geodermatophilaceae bacterium
TCTGCGGGTTCTCGTCGATGTTCAGCTTGGCGATGGTCAGCTTCTCGCCATGCGACTCCGCAATTTCTTCTAAAACGGGGGCGATCATCTTGCACGGCGTGCACCACTCCGCCCAGAAGTCGACGAGCACCGGCTTGCTCGAGCCCAGCACGTCGGCGTTGAAGCTGTCGTCGGTCACGGTCTTGGTGTTGCCTGCCATGGGATCTCCTCTAGTGGTGGCTGCGGTGGGTGAAAAGTTCGGACTGGCTCAGGGGTGCTCGGCTTCGATCGGGATGTCGGCCAGCCAGCGTTCGGCGTCGATCGCCGCGGCGCAGCCGGTGCCGGCCGCGGTGATGGCCTGACGATAGGTGTGGTCTACGACATCGCCGCAGGCGAACACCCCGTCGAGATTGGTCTTGGTGGTGGGATGTTCCACGACCACGTACCCGGCGTCATCGAGCTTGAGTTGCCCGGCGAACAGTTCGCTGCGCGGGTCGTGCCCGATAGCGACGAACAGGCCGGTGACGTCCAGCCGCTCCGTGGTGCCGCTGTCCAGAGTGGTCAGCTCGACGCCGTCGACCTTGTCTTCGCCGTGGACCTCGCTTACCGTCGTACCGAGCTTCCACTTGATCTTCTCGTTGTCCCGGGCCCGATCCTGCATGATCTTACTTGCCCGCAACTCCTCGCGGCGGTGCACGATCGTCACGGACTTGGCGAAGCGGGTCAGGAAGGTGGCCTCCTCCATCGCGGAGTCACCGCCACCGACGACGGCGATGTCCTGGTCGCGGAAGAAGAACCCGTCGCAGGTGGCACAGGCCGAGACGCCGCGGCCGAGCAGCCGCGCCTCGTTGGAAAGCCCCAGATAGCGGTACTTCGACCCGGTGGCCACGATCACGGTCTTTGCGAGGTGGATCTCGTCCCCGATTTTGACCACCTTGGGGTTCGCGATCAGGTCGACCTCGGTCACGTCGGTTGGGATGAGCTCGGCGCCGAAGCGCTCTGCCTGCCCACGCAGGTCCTCCATCAACTGGGGGCCCTGGATGCCCTCGACGAAGCCGGGGAAATTCTCCACCTCGGTTGTCGTCATCAGCGCACCGCCGTACTGCGCGCCCTCGAAGACCAGCGGCGCCAAGTTGGCGCGGGCGGCATAGATCGCCGCGGTGTAACCGGCCGGCCCCGAGCCGATGATGATCACATTGCGTACCTGGTCAGGCACCTGGCTTTCGCCTCGCTTCCGTGGTTGCTGACAGCACAACGTGAGCGTACGGGCGGACATTCCCCGCAAAGTGGTCGACCGAACGGTACGGCGGTGCTAGATCTGACCCTCGACGAGGTCCACGATCTCAGCGTCGGCCGACGAGCAGTCATCGACGACGTATACCCGGGCCACTGTGGGGTCGGAGGTGCTGAAGAACACCGCATCCCGGTCGCGTCCGCCGTACCGGATCGCGATCACTCCGATCAGCTCCTCGACGCCCTCGATCTGGATGTTCGGTACGCAGTTGTCCGGCGGCGTGCCCTCCAGCCGCAGCGGCTCGTCGCCCTCGCCGCCGTCGACCAGGCCGCCCACCGCGCCGGGCAGACTGTCCTGATCGAGATCGGGCAGGTCGCCGGGAACCGCCGCTGTGCCGTCGTTGCCGGCGCCCGCGGTGACGTCACCACCGGCCGCGCCATCGCCGAGTTGGGAGAAAAGGACACCACCGCCGCCGAGGACGATCACGCCAGCGGCAGCGACCCCCAGCAGCTGCTGGCGCCGGACCCCGCGACGCCTGCGCTGGTCGAGCGAGACGACATTCGCCTCGGCGGCCAGAGCGTCATCGATACGGGTGACCACATCGGGGGGCATGGCGATCGGCGGCAACCAGCGCAGCTGGCTACCGGTCCGTTCCAGCGCCTGCAGCACCGTCGAGCACTCCGCGCAGGCCTCGACGTGCGCCCGTGCCGCGCGATCGTCGGCCGGGACAAGCAGGTCAGCGGACAGATCGGCCAGGACATCGAGATCCGGACCGCTCGCCGGGTGCGGCGCTTTGCTCATGACTCCTCACCGGAGAGGAGTGCTTCGTCGGTGCTCATGACTCCTGACCTCCTCTCCATCTGACATCGCCGACGGTTCCCAGTAGACCTGGCACCGCCTGGCCGGTGCGTGCGTTTACAACTATCTCCCACGGTAACCGGCCAATGGAGGGTTCCGATGGCTGGCGATACTGAGACGTCCCGAGCCCGGCCGGGGTTCCGCCAGCCTCGATCCGCGGTGTGGATCGGTGGCGTGAGCCCCGCTCGGCGCGGACGCCGGCCGTCAGCGGTCGCGAAGGTAGCCGAGCGAGCAGGCCAACCGGGCTCGGCCTCGGGCGCAGCGGCTCTTGATCGTCCCGATCGGTACACCGATGGCCTCAGCAGCATCGGCGACCGGAAAGCCCTGTACGTCGACCAGCACAATGGCCGCGCGCTGATCGATCGGTAACTGACCGAGGGCTTCTTCCACCGCTATCCCGAGTTCGCGCTCGGCGATCCGGTCGTGTGGATCGGCCGGCTGGAAGGACTCCTCCTCGCGCAGCGCAACGCTGGGCCGCGCGGCGCGGCGGCGGGCGAGGTCCAGTCAGGCGTTGACGACGATGCGATGCAGCCATGTGGTGACAGCGGACTGGCCGCGAAAAGATCCGGCGTTGCGAAAGGCCGAGATCAAGGCCTCCTGTACGGCGTCGGCGGCATCTTCAGGCCTGCGGGTGGTACGCAGGGCTACCGCCCAGAGCCGGTCCCGATGGCGCCGTACCAGTTCGTTGAACGCGTCGGAGTCGCCGCCGACGTGCGCAGCCATCAAGGCATCGTCACTGACGGTGCCCAGTGCCGACGAGGTCCCCC
>JACCTM010000331.1 GCA_013812385.1 Geodermatophilaceae bacterium
GACGACGTACTCATGAGTTCCTCCAAACTCCCTGCGCTGGCATTACCCAGATCAGGTTCAAGGGTCTGCCGGGGTTCGGCACTCTCAGCGCGGTTGCGCTCCCCTGTTTGCGTTTTCTGTTGTACGGAACAGGTTAGCCCTAGGTTCAGCCCTTGCGCCGGCTGGAGGGGCCGCGGGCCATCGGCGTACGGGCGAAGAGCTTGGGCCACAAGGCATTGGGTACGAACCGGGCCGCCTTCATCATCAGCATCATCGGCAGCGGGAAGACGATCTCGGTCTTCTCGGCGGCGATCCCATCAGCGATGGCGCGTGCCGCGGCCTTCGCGTCGATGAGAAACGGCATCGGGAAATCGTTCCGCGCGGTCAGGTCGGTCTTCACGAAGCCGGGACTGATCGTCTGCACCCGAATTCCACGTGGACCGAGACTGCCGCGTAGTGACTCGAGCAGGTTGATCAGGGCAGCCTTGGATGCGCCGTAGGCCTCACTGCCGGGAAGTCCGCGATAGCCGGCGACCGAGGCCATTCCGGCGATGACCCCGCGCTTGTTCGCCAGCATCGCCGGCAGCAGCGCCTCGATGCAGTGCACCGTGCCCATCAGGTTGGTGTCGAACTGGGTCCGGAACGCTTCGGCGTCGAACCGATCGATCTTCACCTGTTGCCAGGTGCCGGCGTTCAGGATCGCAACGTCGATTCCGCCCAACGCTGTGCGTATGGCCTCGACGGCGGTATGCACCGCTGCCCGGTCGGTGATGTCCACTGGCTCGACGTGCATCCGGCCTTGGGAGACCTCCTCGAGTGCCTCGCGGCGCCGGGCGCTGATCGCGATCCGACCGCCACGGCGCTGCAGCTCAGCGGCAAGCTCCGCGCCGATTCCGCCCGAGGCGCCGGTGATCCAGAACGTCGTACCCGCGATGCGCACGCGACCCACCCTTTCATGGTCAGCAGGGCCCGCCAGTTTTGCCGGTTGTGTAGCGAACCGGCCTTCGCTCAGGCCTTGGCGAAGGGGTTGCGGGCCAGGCTCAGTTGGCTGACGCCGAGGTAGCCGACCCGGAACCCGGCTTCGCAGTAGGCGAGGTAGAACTCCCACATCTGCCGGAAGGTCTCGTCGAACTCACCCTGCCCTTTGAGCTGCGGCCAGGCGGTGATGAACCGGTCCCTCCATTGCTTGAGGGTGTAGGCGTAGTGCGGGCCGATGTCGCGACGCTCCACAATGGACAGTCTGGTGTGTTCGCGCAGGTTCGTCTCGATCGCCCGGATCGACGGGATGATCCCGCCGGGGAAGACGTACTTGTGGATCCAGGTGTAGGCCTTGCGGGTGGCCGCCATCCGGTCGTGCGGCATTGTGATCGACTGCAGCCCAACGCGTCCGCCCGGTTTGAGCAGCCGATCCAGGGCAGAGAAGTAGGTCGGCCAGAAGTCCTCGCCGACCGCCTCGATCATCTCGACCGAGACCACGGCGTCGTACGCACCGCGCGCGTCGCGGTAGTCCTGCAGTCTGATATCGACCAGATGCGCCACGCCGGCCTCCTCGGCGCGGGCCTGTGCCAGGGCGGCCTGTTCTTTGGACAACGTGAGCGTCGTGACGCGGGCACCCCGCTCGGTGGCCGCACGGATCGCCAGTGCGCCCCAACCGGTTCCGATCTCTAGGACGTGGTCACCGTTGCCGACGCGGGCCAAGTCGAGGATGCCGTCGATCTTGCGCAGCTGGGCGGTCTCGAGGTCATCGCCATCCTCGAACCACGCCGAGGAGTACATCATCGACGGGTCGAGGAAAGCCTCGAACAGCGAGTTCGAGAGGTCGTAGTGCCGGGCGATGTTCTCCTGCGCCTGGTCGACGGTGTTCTGCTCTTCCACCGGCTGGGTGCGCTCGACCACATTGCGCAGCCGCTGCAGTGACGGATGGATCAGGGTCGAGATCCGCGCGGCGAAAGGGGTGAGCAGGTCGGCCAGGTCCGTTCCCGGACTGGTGGTCCAATCGCCCACCATGTACGCCTCACCGAACCCGATCTTGGCGTCGGAGCCCAGCCGGGCGAAGAAGGCGTCCGGCCGTACGAGCGTCATCACCGGAGCACTCCGGTTGCCGGCCCCGATGCTCGTCCCATCCGGGAAGCGCACCCGAACGTCCAAGCCGTGCACCGCGCGTCGGAACAACTTCTCGGCGATCACCGCCTTGAACTTGTTCGTCGGCGGGTCGGCCAAGCCGGGCCACAGACCCGCATTGGGGCGAGGGATGACCCGCGCGACCCGGGTGCCTTCGACGGGACGGTTCAGGGTGCTGGTCATGGTTTCTGGACCCCTTTCTGGGGCTTGTGCTGGGGACGGGAGACGACCGGCAGACGACGCGCCCACAACTTGATGCCCTGAAAACGGATGAGAGTGCTGACGAGGAGCGGCATGAAGGGGAAACGAAGCGCGGCAAGGGCTACGGCGCCGCGAGTCGCCTTGTGCCGGCGTCCTCGAAGGGTGGCACTGAACGGCGTACGACCGTCCTTGCGTAGGGCCATCGTGACCGAGAGTTCATCAGCCGGCGGGGAGAAGCGCATCACGTACTGGCCGGTGGTGTCGAAGAACGGCGAGACGTAGAGCTCCTTGTCGGCCTGGGCCCGGCCGGTCTCGTCGGAGCGGAGGAGGTAGACGTGACGCTCGCCGTAGGTGTTGTGCACCTCGGCAAGGCTGACGGCCAGGGCGCCGTCGCGGTCGTAGCACCAGTGCACCGAGATCGGGTTGAACACGTACCCGGCGACGCGGGCGTTGGCCAGCATGACCACTCGGCCGCCGCTGAGGTCGATGCCGTTGTCGGCGAGATAAGCGACGACGTTGTCCTTGATCGAGCGAGCCGGATCCCCCAGGTGGTCGCGCCCCTCGAAGCGCGCCAGCCAGCCGAACGGTCTCGGGTACGTCGGCAGAGCGTCGAGGTCGACCAGCCACATGTAGACGCCGTAGCTGAACGAATTCTCGATCGGCATCCGTCTGGTGTGCCCGACCGTGGCGTAGTAGAGCGCCGGAGTCTGGATGCCTGACCCAGTCCAGGCCGTTTGAGTCGGCAAGACAGGGGCGTGGGTGGCGGTCACCAGTCGACTCCGAGTGACTTGGCCGCCCGTACGCCCGCGGCGCAGCCGTCCTCGTGGAAGCCCCAGCCGTGGTACGCGCCGGCGAAGGCGGTCCGGCCCGTGTTGAGGGCCGGCAGGCGGCGCTGGGCGGCGACCGAGGTGGGCGTGTAGAGCGGGTGGTCGTAGACCATCCGGCCCAGCACCGCCTCCTGGTCGATCCGCGAGTTGCTGTTGAGCGTGACCAGATAGTTTACCGGCTCGTCCATCTGCTGCAGCTTGTTCATCCAGTAGGTGACCTGGACCCGATCCACATTCTGCCCGCAGCTCGACATCAGGTAGTTCCAGCTTGCCCGAGCGTTCTCGGCCTTGGGAAGCACCTTCGTGTCGGTGTGCAGGAGGGTCTCGTTCGTCGAGTACTCGAACGCGCCGAGGACGCAGCGCTCCTCGTCGGTCGGGTCGCCGAGCAGCCGCAGCGCCTGGTCGGGGTGGGTGGCCACGACGACGACGTCACGCCGGTGCTGCTGACCGTCCTCGTCGAGGATCTCGACGCCGTCGGCCGTACGGCGCAGGCTCCGTACCGGAGCCGAGGTCTGTACGGCGGTGAGCCCTTTGACCGCCTTGTCGACGTACGCGCGAGAACCGCCGACGACGGTGCGCCAGGTGGGGGAGTTCTTGACGGTCAACATGCCGTGGTTGTCCAGGAAGGTGAACAGGTACCGGGCGGGGTACTGCATGGACAGCTCGGTGCCCGAGGACCACACGCAGGAAACGACCGGGATCATGAAGTGCCGGATGAAGTAGTCGGAGTAGCCGCCGATGGCCAGGAACGCGCCGAGGGTGATCGAGTCGGTCGTCTCCGCGTCGGCGGCGAGCAGCCGATGCGCGTGCCGATGGAAGCGCTTGACCTCCACCAGCATTCGTATGAACCGCGGATCGGCGATACGTTGACGCTGGGCGAAGACCCCGTTCAGCCCGCGCGCGCCGGCGTACTCCAGTCCGCAGCCCTCGCACTTGATCGACATGCTCATCTCGGTGCCCTGCGTGTCGACGCCCAACTCGGCGAACAGGCGCAGCAGGTTGGGGTAGGTCCGCTCGTTGTGCACGATGAAGCCGGTGTCGACCGGGATGACGCGGTTGTCCGCGGTCGGGATGTCGTGGGTGTGCGCGTGGCCGCCGATCCGGTCCTCGGCCTCGAACAGGGTCACGTCGTACTTGCGCTGGAGCAGGTAGGCAGCGGTGAGCCCGGCGACTCCGCTGCCGACAACGGCGGCGGTCGGACGCGCCGCTGGACGCGCCGCAGAGCCGGTGGTGGTGTGGGTCATCGCGAGTGTCCCCTCGGCGGTGCGACAGTTCTCGGCCCGGTCCGGGTGCGGACGTGGGCCGAGAAAGTGGTCAGAGCGGCGCGGTCAGACCGGCCGGTGGAGCCTGTTGAAAGGCATTCGTCAGCACGGGCCCGAACGGTTCGAAGCCCAGACTGGCAACGACGACCTCGCGGACCAGCTCGTGCCAGACGTGCGCGCGGCGCAGCAGGCTGTGCCCGCCGGGGAGCGTGACCCGCGCGGTCTGGGGCGTTACCTGCTTGGCTCGGAGGGCGAAGTCGTACGAGCCGCGGGCGGGAACCCAGCGATCGGCCCGGCCATGCGCGATCACCACCGTCTTGCCGCGCAGCTGGCGTACCGGATCGCTGGGCGGTACCCACGGCGCCAACGCGCAGACGGCGCGTACGGCGGGATGGCCGGCGACCCGGATCGCGGCCCGGCCACCCATCGAGTGCCCGACCAGCACGACGGGCAGATTGCCGTACCGCCGTCTGACCTCGTCCAGTGCCCACTGCGCGTCATGTGCGGCGTCGGCCCGCGAGCCGTTCCAACCGGCGACGCGGTAGCGCAGCAGCCAGGGTTCGATGCCATGCCGCTCGAGCCCGCTGCGTACGGCGTACTGGATGGCCCGCATGCGGAGCAGCGACAGGGCACCGTCGGAGGGCGGGGCGATGCTGTCGGCGGTGCCGCCGTGAAAGAACAATGCCACTGCGGTCGGTGACCCGGACATCGGTGACTCCGACAGTGACGTCACATCGACCGACGGGCGGCTCATGGTGGCGGTCACGCTACAGCGTCCCTCTTGACATCCGTACGCGCTGGGGTCGTCATAACTATGCATTCGGACCGTGCTGGTGCACTGGTTCGTCGCAGGAAATGTGATCTGTCCGCAGGCCACGGAGTTGCCTGGTGGTTTCCGCCAGAACCGCCGGGGCGGGCGCCGCCGGATAGGTCGAGGCGGAATCTCTGGGCCGGCCGTGACGTTCTGCTGAACAACCGCCGGGCACTGATAGCGGACCCGGCAACTCTCCTACGGTGGTGACCATGCTCTTCTCCCGAGCCAAGACCCAGCTGATCGACGCCGACTCCGCACTTCGCGGCCGGGCGGATCCGATCCGGGTTCCCGAGACGCACGCCGTCAACGGCAACCGGATCGTGCCGCCGTTCCCGGACGGTATGCAGACCGCGGTCTTCGGGCTCGGCTGCTTCTGGGGGGCCGAGCAGGTCTTCTGGCAGACGCCGGGCGTCTACTCCACCGCAGTCGGGTACGCGGGCGGGTACACACCGAACCCGACGTACGAGGAGGTCTGCTCGGCGCGTACCGGGCACACCGAGGTCGTCCTGGTCGTCTTCGACCCGGCGAAGGTCTCCTACGAGCAGCTGCTTGCAACGTTCTGGGAGGACCACAACCCGACGCAGGGAATGCGTCAGGGCAACGACGTGGGTACGCAGTACCGCTCGGCGATCTATGTGAATGGACCGGAGCAGCTCGATGTGGTCAGGGCCTCGAAGGACG
>JACCTM010000387.1 GCA_013812385.1 Geodermatophilaceae bacterium
GCGTGGCCAGGCAGGTCGCCGGTCCGGGCAGGCCGTCCAGACCGCGGGTCATGACGAGCTTCAGAATGCCTTCGACATCTGGCGGCCAGCCGTCGGCGCAGGCCGCTGCCAGCGAAGCCCAGGCCGAGCGACTGAGTGCCTCCATGCCGAGCCGCTCGGCCGAGGCCGACATTCGGGACAGATGCGCGGAAAGCCCGCGGACTCCACCGTGACGCACCAGCAGGGACTCGAATATTCCGTCACCACGAACCAGTCCCAGGTCGAAGGCCGAAGCCACCGGCTGGGTCGGGTCGACCAATTCAGGTACGCCGTCGATGAGTCGGCCCACCACGAGAGGACGGTCAGCGTCATACACGCGGCGACCGTACCGGCTCGCACGGTTATGCACTGGTCAGCGTTCGTAGGCTCGCAGCATGTCCGAGCCCGGTTTCGATGTCGCCGCTCTGGACGGGCGGTTGGCCCCGGTCGTCCGAGGGCGCCGGGTCATCGTCATGAGCGCCGTTGCCGCGGGCGCAACTGAGTCGGTGGACCAACTGTTGCGGTACGGGGCCCAACGACCACTGGTCCTCGGGCACGCATCGGGGCTCGGCGCTGTGCCCTCGACGCAGGACGCCGAGGTGATCTTGCATCCGCTGGCCGAGTGTCCGGCGACGATGAGTGCGGAACTGCAGGCTCACAACGCCTTTGTCGCCGATCTTCCGTCGAGCGTTGTCGACGCGGTTCAGGCCTACGACCCCGACTGCTCTGCCGTGTGGTGGCTGATGTCGATCGTGGACGTAGCCGAGACGCTCCTCGGTCGGCAGGTGCTGGGAGGCCGGCGACCGAGCTGGGGAACCCTGGAGGACAAGACACTCGGGGATGCGGTCTTTGACGCGGCTGGCATCCGGCGACCGACGACCCTGGTCGTGCCGGCTGAGACTTCAGCGCTGCGGGCCGCGGCACGTGACCTGGACTCCGGGGCCGGAACGGTGTGGTCCGGAGATGCGCGGGAGGGTGTGAACGGGGGCGGTGAGTTCGTCCGATGGGTCCGTACGACGGGCGCAGCCGTGCGTGCCATCGAGCTGTTCGAGGCGCACTGCGATCGGGTCCGGGTGGCCCCGTTCCTCGACGGTATCCCGTGCAGCATTCACGGAATCGTGCTGCCCGATGGCGTCGCCGTACTGCGGCCGGTGGAGTTGCTCGTGCTCCGAGGCGAGGACGACCGGTTCGTCTACGCCGGGATGTCCACCTGGTGGGATTCGCCGGCTCAGGATCGAGACGACATGCGTACGGCCGCCCGCGCGGTCGGTGAACATCTGGCTCGAACCGTGGGCTTTCGCGGCGGGTTCAGCCTGGACGGAGTACTGACCGCCGAGGGCTGGCTACCGACCGAACTCAATCCGCGCTTTGCCGGCGGCTTGACCACGATCGCCCGCGCCCTGGACGGGTTTCCGCTGCAATTCTTGCAGGCAGCGCTGGTGGCTGGGATCGATACCGGCCTGACCGCGAGTGGTCTCGAGACGGGACTGCTCGCCGCGGCCGACGAGCGACGGAACATGGTGATGCATTCGCTCAGCTCGACATCTCGTCCTGAGCAGGAGTGCACCGAAAACGTTGTCCTGCACGACGGATCCTTGCGCCGAGCCCGCCGTGTCGAGTCGCCCATCGGGACGATCGAGTTAGGGCCCGCCGCCATAGGGGCCATGGTCCGCTTCAAGCCAGACGGCGCGACGATGACCGTCGGAGACCGGGCCGCACCGTACGCCTGCGCCATGCTGGCCTTCGCCGATCGCGAGTACGGAACCACCTTCGGCGCCTGCTCGCCGGCCCCCGATGTCAGCGGTGCCAGTGCCGCCGGCGGTCCGGTACGGCGCCGATCCGGCGGGCATGTCCGTACAGCGAGAAGGCCATGAAGGCCAGTGGCCAGGCCGGCCAGAAGAATGGCGCACCGGTGGCGAAGAAGACGCCGACCAGCACCAGGGCGATGACAGCGACGGTGATCGCGTGCCGGGCCAAGCCGGTGCGAGCCACCTTTCGTGCCTCCGGGGTGTTCTCCATCAGCCGGCGTCCACCGTCAGGCAGATCGGCGGTCAGTGGCACCAGGTCGACCCGGGTACGCGCGGCGTAGACCGCAGCGAGTCGTTCGTCGGCCTCGTCGAGGGTCAGCATCCCTTGGGCAGCAGCAGCCTGCATGATCCGAGCGACGTACTCGCGCTCGCTGTCAGATGCCCGGATGTCGGTGCGGGTGTCCTCACGGACTGCCAGCTCGGCGCTCATGTCGTTCTCCTCGAACTCTCTTCTGGGTGGTCTCGTGTGCATGCCACCAAGCGTCGTCGGCCACGACGCGTTTGTCGTCAGCGGCGGGGCGCAATCGCGACTACGTCAGTCGCCGTACGTCGGCGGAGACGACGGCCCGTCCAAGGCCCGTACGATCGAAGTTCTATGACCGACGTGAGCCTTAACGAGCAGTTGCGCGCCCGCGGGCTGCGGGTCACCTCGGCACGGGCGCAGGTCCTGGAATCGGTCCAGCAGCTCGAACACTGCACGCCCGAGCAGATCTATCAGCACGTCGGGCAGGACTCGCCGTCGCTGAACATCACCACCGTTTATCGGACGCTGGACCTCTTGGAGGAACTCGGCCTGATCGGGCATACCCATCTCGGCCACAGGGCTCCGGTCTATCACCTCACCGAGGACCAGCATCTGCACGTTGTCTGCCATCGATGCGAGTCGGTCATCTCGGCCGAGCCCAGCGTCCTCACCGATGTTGTGGCCACGATGGAGCGCGAACACGGCTTCCGCGTGGACGTCGGCCACGTGACGTTGTCCGGGGAATGCGCGAGCTGCCGGGCGAGTTCGCACTAGACGTGGCAGTAGAAGTTCCGTACCGCTCAGTCCTGCTTGACGTCCCCGGCGCGGTTGCCGGTGAGGACGAGGACGCCGGGGTCGCCACTCACTACGGCGACCCACTTCGTGAACAGCGCCAGCTGGCCGAGCGCGCGGCATTCGTCGACCGGAGCCACCGCGAGATCCTGACCGTCGACGGCGTGGACCGGCTGAGCTGGCTCAACGACCTGACCACCCAAGAAGTTCGGGGTCTTGTCGACGGTCAGGTCACCGAGACTCTCGTGCTGTCGGTGACCGGTCATGTCGAGCACCACGCTCAGCTGACCGAACTCGCCGGAACCGTCTGGCTGGACGTCGAGCAAGGGACCGGAGCCGGCCTGCTGGGCTTCCTGGATTCCATGCGTTTCATGCTTCGCGTCGAGCCGCGCGCGGTCGCCGACAACTGGGCCCTGCTCACCCTGGCCGGACCGGAGTCGCCTGCGGTTCTGCGCGCGCTCGGGATCCCGACGCCTGAGACCGGCCAGGCGCTCCCGCTGACTGGAGGCGGCTGGGTACGGGCCAGTCCGGCGTCGGCGGCGGGCATCGGCTCCTACGACCTCCTCGTCGTACGGGCCGAACTCACGGCTTGGGCGGGCCGGCTTCGCGACGCTGGTGCCAGCGCCGCTGGGCTCTCGTCGTACGAGGCGCTGCGCGTCGAGGCGCGCCGCCCACGGCACGGCTTCGAGACCGACCACAAGACGATTCCCAATGAGCTGTCCTGGCTACGGACGGCGGTGCACCTGACCAAAGGCTGCTACCGAGGTCAGGAAACCGTGGCGCGGGTCCACAACCTCGGGCGTCCCCCCCGCCGGGTGGCGCTGGTCCATCTCGACGGAGTCAGCGAAGCACTGCCGCAACGGCGGACCGAGGTCACCTGGGACGGTCGTACGGTCGGCTCGCTGACCAGCGCGGCCTGGCACTACGAGCTGGGTCCGATCGCCCTGCTCTCGCTCAAGCGCACGGTGTCCGACGATGCCGAACTTCTCGTCGCCGGCAGCATGGCTCGGATCGAGCCCGACCCCGATGCCGTCCCGGACGACGTCGTACCGGCCGGGCGCGCCGCCAGAGATCGAATCACCGGCCGGGCAAGGCCGGTTGGACCGGTTCGAAGTGGCTAGCCGCGACGGGTCTGCCACGATCAGGGCATGAGTCCTGCG
>JACCTM010000406.1 GCA_013812385.1 Geodermatophilaceae bacterium
GGCGAGCAGGATGAGCAACAGGACGAACCCGAGGATTCGGAACCGGGTGGAGAGCATGCGGCGGCTGGTACTGCCAGTCGGCCGGGTGGCGCCAACTGCGGCCTCAGCCGTCGTCATCATCGCCCCCGCCGCCGTCGTCCCCGCCGTCGTCGTCCCCGCCGTCGTCGTCCCCGCCGTCGTCGTCTCCACCGCCACCGTCGTCCCCGCCGCCGCCATCATCCGCCGGAGGCGGTGGAACCTGGCCTCCGTCGTCGGGCGCAGGCCCCGGGGGAGGCACCGGGATCGGGGGCGGTATCGGCTCAGGAATGGGAGCGGGGCTGGGCGCTGGGTCCGGGGCCGACGATTTCATGCTGGCGCTCGGGTCCGGGAGGATGACGATCGGCCCGGGTAATTGCTCGCCGGAGGGGCCACTGTCGGCCGTACTGATCAGGAAGCCACCGAAGGCCAGGACGACGAGAACCGCTGCGGCGATCAGGCCGCCGAAGACAGCCTGGCCTGAGCGGATCACTGCCTCACCCTGCCGACGGACGATGACAGCTTGGTGAGAGGCATATGAGAAGTCTCTTATCCGCGAGTGAGGCTGGCGGGTGAGCTAGGCTCGTTTCGCCGCTGAGCAGCTTCCGCGGGTGTAGTTCAATGGCAGAACATCAGCTTCCCAAGCTGACAGTGCGGGTTCGATTCCCGTCACCCGCTCCACGCTCAAACTGGCCACCCGGCCAGGTGAGAAGCCCTTCCCGCTCTCGGGCATCTGCACTCAACTGCCCTTCATATCCCTTACCAAGTCTGCCGCGAAGCGGGCACAGAGTCACGGCGCGTCAGCGAAACCTTTCCGGAATCCCGGACTGAGACTCCACGGTCCGCGCCGCTAACGGCGAAGCAAGTGAGCGCGGGCCGTTGGCGGCCGCGAAGATCGGCTACTGCTGCTGGTGCCGGGACAGGAAGGGGTCCGCCATGGCTAGGACTGCTTCACGGTCGACTGCGGCACGGCACGGCGACCGGACCGTCCCCCTGAGCCTGCAACCATCTGCGTCGCAGTGGGGGCTCTTGTCGCAGTGGAGGGAGCACTTCTCGGCGCCCACGAACATGCGCCGGTGCTCGGGGGGCGTTGCCGCGGCGATGGCGCTTGCCTGGGTCTGGTGGATCAGCCGACCGAAAGGGTCACGAAACCAACGAGCAGCTCAGAACGGCACCGACGGCAGGGACTGACCCGGGCCGTTGGCGCATCAGAATCCTTCGGCGAGCACGAAGGAGACGAGAAAGCCCAAGGCCGTGGCCAAGGCGCTAACCGGGCGGCCTCGCTCGAAGGCTTCGGGCATCAGGGTGTCGGCCAAGCTGGCAAGCACGGCTCCACCGGCGAAGGCCAGCGCAAACCCGAGCGCCGTCTCATCCACCCCGCGCAATGCTGCATAGCCGACAATCACGGCGATCGTCAGCAGCACTGCAGCCGCCGTCCACAACGTGATGGCGAAGCGCGGCGACCGGTCGGCAGCACGCATGGCGATCGCTCCGACCATGGCCTCGGGGAAGTTGCTCGCAAAGATCGCGAAGAGCAGGGCCAGGCTGCCCGCGGTGATGCCGGCATCCGCACTGGCAATCAGCGACACGCCCAAGGCGGTGTTCTCCGGCACTCCATCCAGGGTCACCGCGGCCAATAGGGCGAAGCCGATCGCCGCACCTGCCGGCCCGCCCGGGCGTTTCTCGTCGGCTGCCTGTTCCACCTTCTCGGTCTGCGCGGCCTTCGCCCCCGCCATCGAGTCGGCGGCCGGCTCCTTTGCCGCCTCCTGGCCGGGCTCCTGCGCGCCGGAGGCCACCCGGCTGTCCAACCAGGCGTTGATCACCACAAACGTGGCCGCTCCGACAAACAGTCCCGCAGCCGCGTACGGCACGCCGGCCAGTTCCACCGCCTCGGGGAAGAGCTCGAATGCCAGCGCGCTGATCAGCGTGCCGCTGGCGAAGGCCAGGAAGACACCAGTCACCCAGCGCGGCGGACGCCAGTACGAGCCGAGGACTCCGCCGAAGACCAGAGCACTCGACCCGATCAAGCCGACAAGCACGGCGGTCAGCATGGGCGCAGCCTAGTGCCGCATCTCTTCCGACACATGCCGAGCCGACAGTGGCGCGGAGTGATACGCGGCGAGGCGCCCGACGTTCGACACGCCGACCCGTCTCATCGGTCTCTTAACTTCCATGGCTACCTTTCCTGAATGCTGTCTGAACAGCGAGCTGACCCCCGGGTGGACGAGCAGGTCGCGCAACCGCTCCGCTGGACGCGCATGCTCCTCGCCCTGCTTGTTGTCTCGGGGGCACTCGTGGCCCTGAGTCTCCTTCTTCCAGTCCTCGTCGACCACGAACTGACTCGTGATCGTGGAGATGTCCGCGTGTTCACCTATGTCGGGAACGAGGCGAACCTGCCCACCTGGTGGACGGTGACGCTTCTGGTCGGCTCCGCGCTGCTGCATGTGCAGGCTGGCGGCTTGGCCCGCCGCACCGGTGCGCGCGGTGCTGCTGCCTGGTGGGTTCTCGCCTCGCTCTTGGCCCTCTTGGCCCTCGACGAACTGACCGCGTTGCACGAGCGCTTGGACGTATGGGGGCTCGCGCTCACCGACGCCGGCTTTGCCTTTCCATGGCTGGTCCTCGGTGCGCCGATCGCCTTCGCCATCATCGCCGTCGCACTGTTCGCGGGGCGGCACCTGCCGCGACGGTCGACGCTTCTGTCACTGGGCGGGATCGTCGTGCTGTTTCTCTCCGCCGTCGGACTCGAAGCCGTCGGTGGCCTGCTCCTCGGCGACCAGCAGGGCGAGTTCCAAGGAGAAAGCTTGCCCTACACGCTCCTCATGCACCTGGAGGAGTTCGGCGAGATGGCCGGAGCTGCGCTGACGGTCTGCGGTCCACTCGCAGCGCTGAGGATCCGTCGCAGTGGAGGTGAATTCGCGCTCGCGCTCGCCGTTCGTTGATAGACCGAAGCAAGGGACGAGAGCCCCGAGCGATTCGCGGAGATCAGACCGCCCCACCCGGCGATACTCTCCGGCCCGTGGTCAGGACGAGCGGTCCGGATAGCAACGACCGCAGCGTTGACCGCTGTTGGTCTGGTCGGTTGCACTTCACTGGGCCCGAATGAGGCGGCGGCCGCCGGCGACGTGGCGTTGGCTTTCTCCTCCGCACACAGCGGTGGGACGGTGCCCGGGCCTGCGACCTGCTGAACGACGCGACTCGTACCGAACTCGAACAGTCCTCCGAGCAAGCCTGCAACCGAGGCCATTCTCGAGGAGGATCTGCCTGCCGCCGAGCAGGTCCTGGACATCAAGGCGTATGGGCGCAGCGCCCGAGTCATCCTCGACGGAGATGTGGTGTTTCTGTCCGTGGCCGACGGTGAGGGGCGGGTCACCGCGGCCGGTTGCCAACCACGGCCCAACGCGCCCTACAACTGTTAGGGGGCTGAGGTCATGCGTGTCGTGTTCGCCGTGTTGTTGATCCTCATCGTCGCCGGCCTGGCGTACTTCACCGTCGTCGGGTTACTGCAGCGATGACCGAGTCCGGGCGCCCAAAAGGAGTGCGAGCAACAAGAGCTTTCTGCGCGACAACGGTCTGAGCCTGTTCTTCGGAGCCATCTTCCTGCTAGCTCTCTTCGGCCAGGCGCTGACCGGCCACCGGCTGTACAACGACGAGCAGGTAACCGATGGACTGCAACAGGTTTCACTGATGCGGTATCTGACCTCGTCGGAGTTCGCCGTCCGCGTGACCGAGAACTGGCAGTCGGAGTATCTGCAGTTCTTGCTCTTCATCTTCGCCACTGTGTGGCTCCTAGTGCGGATCTCCCGAATCCAAACAACTGGACACTGTTGGGAGGGAGTCCGACAAGGACCAGATGGTCGGCAAGCACGCCGGCAAGGACTCCCCGGGTGGGCGAAGGTCGGTGGCTTCCGATTGAGCGTGTACTCCCGCTCGTTGGGTCTGGTGATGGGCCTGTCCTTCCTGCTGTCCTGGTTGGCCCAATCCATCAGCGGGCAGAGCGCTTACAACGAGGAACAGCTCGCACAACTACGGGAACCGATCAGCTGGGGGGGTATCTGAGCTCCGCGGAATTGTGGAACCGGACCCTGCAGAACTGGCAGTCGGAGTTCCTGGCGGCGGCCAGCATGGTGGTGCTGGCGATCTACGTTCCGCCAGCGCGGCTCTCCGGAGTCCAAACCGGTCGGGGCACCGCATTCCAGTACCGGTTTGGAGGGTTAAGCATTCGTGACCTCAAGCAGGACGTCGGTGTGGCAGGGGATGCGATTGCCGTCAGCATCTTCGATCTGGCACCAGCAGGCGAGATTGCGGCCGATCAACTCTTCGCGAGCCGCGCGACGATAGTCCGGTGACTCGCGTACGAACTCCCGAAAGAGTTGCACGGCATCATCTTTGGAGTGTCCAGCTCACGGTGGAGT
>JACCTM010000290.1 GCA_013812385.1 Geodermatophilaceae bacterium
TCGAGCGCTACGCAGCGGTCAAGCAGTGAGGGACACCTGAGCATCCCGATGGCGTAGAGAACGCCTCCGCATGACGAAACGCACGCCGGATTACCAGTTGGCGATCCGGCGTGCGGTCCGAAGCTGAAGCGGTGTTCAGAACGCGGTCAGCGCCTGATCCCCCGCTTCGAAGTGACCGCGGATGCGATCATGACCAGGATCGCAGCAACGACGATGCTGACGATCCAGCGTACCCAGTCGATGCCATCCGTCTCGGAGCCTCCGAAAGCGCCGTAAACGTAGTAGCCGATCAGCACACCGGCGATACCGCAGAGCACTGTGAGCCACAGTGGGATGTTGTCACGATCGCCCGGCGCGACCAGCTTGCCGAGCAGGCCGATGATGACCCCCGCCACGAGGAGCACGATGATGTCCATGTCACGTCCTTTCAAGACGTCGATATCGTTCAACGCGAACGACGCAGGTAACAGAATGCCCTATCCGGGGCCTCTACAAACGTTTCGCCACGATGAAGATGTTCTTAGGTTGGTTGTCACGAAACACGTTCCGCAGCAAGGGCGTCCTTTACCTTGACACGGCCGCCCTTACCTAGTAAGGCTCCGGCGTAGATGCGTCCGCCGACCCGTATTACGACGACGATCGCCACCAACATCAGGGCGATGGCCAGTGCGATCTCCCACCAGGCCACCGATCCGGTTGCCACCCGGACCGGCATCACCATGGTCGACAGCACTGGGACGAACGACGTGACCCGAGCCAAGGAGCCGTCCGGGTTCTGACCGGCAGTGATCGCCAGCACCAGGGCTGCGACCAGGATCAAGGTCATCGGTAGCAGCACCGACTGCAAGTCCTCTTGGCGGCTCACCAGGGCACCGCACACGGCGAACAGCGCTGCGACCAGGGTGAATCCGAGCAGAAACCAACCCAACACCTGTACGACGGTGGCGATGGCCGCACCAGGCACTGTGAGGATGTCAAAGGCGATGGCAACGCCCAAGCCGGCGGCACTGATGATGACCAGCTGCGACAGGGCCAGCACACCGAGACCGATGATCTTCCCGGCCAGCAGCTGCCAGGGTTTCACCGCGGCCAGCAGGACCTCGATGACCCGGCTGGCTTTCTCCTCCACCACTCCCTGCGCGATGAACTGGCCGAAGAAGATCAGCAGGGTGTAGAGCAGCAGGATCGAGACAAAGGCCACCAGCGCCTTCTCACCCGCCTCGTCCGGAGCCGGCTGCAGTGCTGTCATGTCCAGTAAAACCGGTTGCAGGATCGTGGGATCGAGGCCCTCGTCGGCCAGGCGCTGCGCCAACGCCAGCCCGTTGACGGCGCCGTTGATCGCGGCGCCGAGGGCCTCGTCCAGCGACTCGTCGACGAGAACTGACTCCGCATCGATGACCGCGGCATCGATCTGTCCGGTCTCGACCGCCTCCCGAGCAGCCGCCTCGTCGTCGTACTCGGTGATCGATGCATCCAGACCGAGCGCGTCTGCCTGGGCTTCGATCGCGGCCGAAAGGTCTTCCGGACCACCGGCGACGCCGACGGAGACGTTGCTCGCACCGGACTGGATGAGCACCTGAAAGACGACCGAGCCCATGATCAGCACAATGATGAAGATCGAGGACACGATGAAGCCCTTGTCCTTCAGCCGGGTCAGGATCTCTCGCCTGGCTATCAGGCTGACGATCCGCGAACTGCTCATAGGTACATCACCCGTACGGTCGTAGCTCGAGGCCGCCTTACGATCCTCCGGGCCGCTCACGCGGCCACCGCCTCCCGGAAGATCTCCACCAATGTCGGTTGACGCCAACCGAATTGCGCAACCGGGCCCACCGCCATCGCGGCCGAGAGCACATCCTGGTCGCGGCCCGGGTCATCGAGCTGCAGGAGCACCTCACCGTCCTGCGCGGAATCCACCCGGGCGTATCCCAGGTCGTGCGCCCAGCGCCCGTCCGAGCCCGGGATCACCACCCGCAGCTGCCGGTTGGCCTCTCGTTCCCGGAGTTGAGGCACGGTCCCCGAGGCGACGATCCTTCCCCCGGCCAGGATGCCGACGGCATCACACAACCGCTCCACGAGGTCGAGCTGGTGACTGGAGAAGAGCACCGGCACCCCGCGGGACCGTCGCTCGGCGAGGTTGGCGGCCAACGCATCCACGCCGGTGGGGTCGAGCCCGGAAAAGGGTTCGTCGAGGATCAGCACGTCGGGGTTGCTGACCAGAGCGGCGGCAAGTTGCACCCGCTGCTGGTTGCCAAGAGAGAGCTTCTCGAGGGCGTCCTTGGAGCGATCGCCCAAGCCCATTCCGTCGAGCAGGTCCGTGGCCGAGCGCCTGGCCGCCGCCGCGTTCATGCCATGCAGCCGGGCGAAGTACTCCAATTGCTCGGCCACCGGCATCTTCGGATAGAGCCCGCGCTCCTCGGGCATGTAGCCGATCCGGCGGCGCAGCTCAAGGTCGACCACCCGCCCCTCCCAGCGGACCTCACCTGAATCGGCCCGAGCCAAGCCCGGAGCAATGCGCATCGTCGTGGTCTTGCCCGCCCCGTTGGCGCCGCAGAAGCCGTACATCTGTCCCGGGGTGACGGTGAAACTGACGTGGTCGAGCACGAGATTCATGCCGTAGGACTTGCGTATTCCGTCGAATTCCAGCATGTGCCCTGACGCTAGAGGGCCGGTGTACTGGACCCCGAGTCGCGGTCATCGAAGCGGTACCGCCGAAAGGTCGGTACGGCGATCGCAACGATCACCATGGCCACCACGATGAGCACGCCGCCGCTGACCATCGTCGCGGGGATCGTCAAGGACGTGGCCATGGCACCGGCGCGCAGATCACCCAGCCGCGGGCCGCCGGCAACTACGACGATGAACACACCTTGCATCCGGCCGCGCATCGCATCCGGCGCACCGGACTGCAGGATCGAGGTACGGAGCACCGCGCTGACCATGTCCGCCGCACCGGACATGGCGAGAAAGAACACTGCCCAGAACAACGACGTAGTCACACCGAACAAGGCGACGGCAATCCCCCAGGCCGCGATCGCCACCAGGATCACCGCGCCCTGCCGTTGCACCCGAGCGACCGGTCCGGACAGCACGCCGGCCACAACCGCACCGATCGACATCGCGGCGAACAGCCAGCCCAGGGCGTTCGACGAGCCGGCAAACGTGGTGTCGGCCAATTCAGGGAAGACCGCCCGTGGGAAGCCGAAGACCATCGCGATGATGTCGACCACGAAGGTCATCAGCAGCGCGGGTTGTGTGCGCAGAAAGGTGAAACCCTCGCCGACGCTGCGGACCGCCCCTGTCAGGTTGATCCGACCTCCGCCACCATCGGGCAGCAGCGGCGGCAGGCCGCGCAGCAGCGGCAGGGCGATCAGGAGCCCGATCGCGTCCACCGCGTAGGTCAACTGCAGGTCACCTGCCCCGATCAGCAGACCGGCGATCAGTGGGGCGCCGATGATGCCGGCCTGGGTGACGGTCATGTTCAGCGCGTTCGCGGCCGGGGTTCGCCGCAGACCCACCAACGCCGGGATGGTTGCACTGCGGGTCGGAGCGTTCACCGCGAAGCACGCCG
>JACCTM010000429.1 GCA_013812385.1 Geodermatophilaceae bacterium
GATCAGATGTCACCGGATCACGCGGCAGTCCCGCCCGCCCGGGCCGCCTCACCCGGGCCGGGCGCGCCGACCGCCGCCAACTCCTCGGGCTCGACGAACGCCACCACGAACTCCAAGCCGCCCAACACCACCGTCACCACTGGCTCGAGACCCACGCCGACACCCTCGCCTACCGCGACCACCTCGCCATCCAGGTCACCGCCCGTCGGGTTGCGCTCGGCGCAGCCGCCACCAGTGCCGCACCCCGCCACCTCGTCGACCTGCTCGGCCCCGTCCCAAGGGTCGAGACCGATCGCGCCCGATGGGCGAAGCTCGCCGGCCGGGCCGAGGCCTACCGAGAGGAATGGGGCATCGAGCCCGAACGACTGCGAGAACCCCCCGTCGACGGCACCCAGTACCGCCACTGGCAGGCGGCGGTGAAGAGCATCGACCTGATCAGGCGCCTCGACGCGCCCCACATCGATCGAGGACTCGACCGCGGCCTCGGCATCGGTCTGTAGAGCCACCGGGGATCGTGACCGAGGCGCGAGACAGCAGCACGGTCCACCCCGCCCACCAGGGGGCGGCGGCGGCCCGACGGGGGCATCCCCAAAACACAACCAGGAACTGTTATGAAGGCGCGGCCTAACGGCACATCGGGGATACCGCCGTGAACACGTCGGCTTCTCCGCGCGGGCGCTTCTCTCCACGCAATACGGTTGTTGACGTGGAGGTGATCGAGGTGGCGTTTTGGAAATGGCCCCATGTGCGCCACTACCACCACCACCTGCGACTACTCGGCGAGGACGAGAACGCGGTCTGGGGCGTCTGTGAGGCCGGCGAACATGTGCGTCGAGGTGGCGCATTCGCGTTCGTGCGCCCGCACGACTACCTCATGGCTATCCCGCGGGTGGGCTGCTGGTCGGCGCTCTGGTACCCACCCGACGACCTCGATCGCGAGGTGTACGTCAACGTGAACAGCAGCCCGGTCTGGACCGGCGACCACGTCGACATCATCGACCTCGACTTCGACCTCCTACGCATGAGGGACGGTTCGGTCAACATTCTGGACGAAGACGAGTTCGAACAACATCGGCTCGAATTTGCCTACCCCGCCGAGATTGTCGCCGAAGCTCAGCGCGGTCTCGCCGTGCTCACTGAGACTGTCGGCAGGCCAGATGAACCCTTCGACCGCGCTTGGCACGACTGGTACACGCGATGCTTCGGAGTGCCGCCTTCGGTCGGGTGAGGCAGGGCGTCGAAGCGCCAGAGAGTCCTGGCTACTCCTCGGTTGGCGCCTGCGTCCTAACGCAATGCCTCACCTCGCGCCTGCCCCTGATCGCCGGGACGGCGTCACCGTGCGGGCACGTCAGGGATGGCCTCAGCAGTCGGTGCGCACTAACCGATCGGCCCTCGAACGCCGTCGGAGCTGAACGAGTGCCACGAGGAGCATCGAGGGAACGAACGCGACACCGAACATGAACATGAGCCCGCCGCCGATGTTTGCTCCGTCAACCGCCGCTGTCATTACTCGATACGCGAAGCCAAGGAAGATGCCGAGACATGCGAGCGGCACTGCAGCCCGGGCGTCGCGGCGCTCGAGAGCCCCTCGTCCCGGCGGCGAGAGGAAGAGCACGGAACAACCAACGAGCACGAGAGTCGCCAGCATGCCGATCAGCTGCCCGTGGTCCTCCGCGAAGCGTGGCGCCCGGAACATGTAGTCGGACCCGTCAGCCTCGGAGAGGTCGCCGATGAGCCACCAGGCGGTGACGGGGAGGGCGAGCAGGTAGACGCTGAGCCCAGTCCAGGCGGCACGTCGACTCATCACGAGTCCAGTATCGAACGCCGGCCAGGGTTTGGCATGAGGAGTAGCCCCTACCGCCGGCTCCGAGCGCAGGTGACCTCGTCGCGCGGGCTAGCGATTCGGATCGAGGAGATCCATCGCCTGTTCTCGAGCCCTCCTGCCGGAATCGAGCGGCACCGTCGTTGTAACCCATGAGGTCTGCCGTCTCAGCAAGGGCGTCGAGACGATCTGCCGCGTCGGCAAGTTCGGCGATGGCTCGGCGTGCATGCTGGTGGGGTGCCGGCCGGCCTCGATGGGAACCCGAACCCGATCGTCAGTCCTGCGAGAGCAGCCTTGATCACGCGCGTCGCCGAAGATGTTGCGGAGATCGCTGGTCACCGGACGCTCGTCGCGGTGGACGGTGCCAGCGGAACCGGTAAGTCAACCTTCGCCGACGAACTCGCCCGCACGTTGGAGACGGCAGGGAGGATCGTCATGCGAGCGAGCGTCGATTCCTTCCATCGTCCACGCGCCGAGCGATACCGCCTGGGGAACGACTCGCCCGAGGGCTACTACCGAGACTCCCACGACCTGGCGGGCCTACGCGACAAGCTGCTCGAGCCGTTCGCCGCAGGCTTCGGATCGGTCCCACTCGCGATCTTCGATGAACCCTCCGACACGCCGCTCGAGGTCGTCGAGGAGGCAGTGCCCGCCGAGGCGATCCTCCTTGTCGATGGGTTGTTCCTCCACCGTCCGGAACTCGTCGAGTGTTGGGATCTCAGCGTGTACCTCCTCGCCGACGGGCGCCGCGAGGCCTCCTGGCAGGACTACCTGACCCGAGATCTCCCCGAAGATCCGAACGCGCGAGCAGACGAGATCGATCAACGCGTGACCCGCGCCCGTCGGCGCCGCTACGTCGAGGGCCAAGCCTTGTACGAACGCGAAGCGGGACCCCTCCATCAGGCCAACCTCGTGATCGACAACGACGACCTCGCTCACCCAGAGCTGAGCGTGCGTCCGCCCTCACGCTGATTGCGGTGCCACCAAACGCCGGGTGGGAGGTCGAAGGGTGACGCCATCGGCGACGGTCAACTGGAGCCGTTGGCGCAGCGTGGTCGGCGAGGCGCATGCGGGTCGGCCGGTCACCTCAGGGGCAGACGGGGGCGCCGCCGAAGCCGATTTCGTTGCCATCGGGGTCGTGGAAGGTGACCTTGCGGACGCCGTTGTCGTAGGTCTCCCGCTTCGTGGGTTCGATCCCACGGGCGACAATCCGGTCCACGACGGTGTCAAGGTCGTCCACGAAGACCGTGACGGCCCCGTGGCCGGCGTTCTCCGGCTGCTCCTCGACGGCGATGGAGCGGTTCTCGGCGAGCTCCCAAACCTCTTCGGTGTCGTGAGCCACGAAGGAGGGCTCACCGAGGAGTCGCACATACCACGCCTTCGCGGCCTGAAAGTTCCGCACGTGGATCTCAGCGAAGAGCGCGAGTGCCATCCGATTATCGTACGACCGCGCCTTCGCCCAACGCCCGATCGTCGGTCGAGGTACACGCCACGAGCGCCCACAGCCCGCATCCCTGGACCGTCGTGCGCGTGATGTCCCCCGAACGCCGGGAGGGAGCGGCGCTCTCAGTCCGAACTTTTCGGCCACGAGCGCCAGCACTGACAGGCGGCAACTGTTGCCTCGCTACCGACCGTGCAGTGCGACCAGCCTTCGCAAGCGCTGTCTGCCGGCCAATGGAATGCTGCGCTTCGGGGTGCCCGCACAGGGGACACGAGGCAGTGCTCGACTCGTCAGGCTGCGTGTCGGCCATCCTGCCAGCCTGACATCGCCGGAGTCACAATTCTATCCCTTATCGCTGCCGGCCCTCCGCCTACTTCGGCATGACGATCACCTTGGCCTCGATCGTGACGTCGTCTCCGCTCTGCATATGGAGCACGACCCGCTGGTGACCCTCGGCCGAGCGCTCCTCGTCGATGTCCAAGATTGAGGGCTCTTCGCGTTGGAGTCTCGATGGCCGGGCGGTCATCGATGGGGGATGAAATGCTGGTTGGTGCCGTCCGGGCGTGGCCACCGTCCCCACTGTGAAGCCGGCGAGCTCGCTTGGAGTCTGGTGCGGGGTCCGGGGGATCGCTGATTGTTGCTTCGAGCACGAACCCCAGTATCCGTTTCGTTGAGGTCCCTCCCCGGTCGGTGCCCATCAGATCACCGACAGGAAGGACATGACGTGGAACGGATTCGAGACCGGGTTGCGGGACTCGATGTGCACCGAGACACGGTGGTGGCGTGTCTCCGCCTCCCGGACGGGAAGAAGGTCGAGACGAGGAAGCGGTCGTTCTCCACGATGACCGCTGGCATCGCTGAGCTGGGTTCCTGGCTTGCGGCGAACACCGTGTCGACGGCAGTGATGGAGGCAACCGGGGTGTACTGGAAGCCGGTCTACTACGGCCTGGAAGACATCGTTGAGGAGGTGTGGCTGGTCAACGCCCACCACGTGAAGCGAGTCCCTGGCCGCAAGACCGACCTGTCCGACGCCGAGTGGCTGGCCGATGTCGCCGCCCACGGGATGGTCCGAGCGAACTTCGTGCCGCCACCCCCGATCCGGGAGCTGCGGGAGCTGACCCGATACCGCAAGACCCAGATCGACACCCGGGCCCAAGAGATCCAGCGGCTCGACAAGCTCCTCCAAGACGCCGGCATCAAGCTGACGTCGGTGGCATCGCGAACCTGGTCGCAGTCGACGGCGGCGATGATCGAGGCGCTCATCGCCGGCGAACGCGACCCCGAGATCCTCGCTGATCTGGCCAAGAGCAGGATGCGGCCGAAGAAGGAACAGCTCGCCCAGGCCCTGGTCGGCCGCTTCGGAGCGCACCACGCCGTGGTTGCTCGTCAGATCATCGATCACCTGGCCAGGATCAACGACAGTGTCAACGGGCTCAACGGCGAGATCAGCGACCGGCTGAAGCCCTTCTCGGGAGCGATCGACCTGCTGTGCGGTATCCCGGGCTGGGGGCGGACCACCGCCGGGTGTTCATCGCCGAGACCGGCGGCGATATGGCGGTGTTCCCTACCGCCGGCCAACTCGCGGCTTGGGCTGGAATGGCGCCCGGCAGCCACGAATCGGCCGGCAAGCGGCGCGGCACCGGTGCTGTTCACGGCAACCGGTGGCTGGGTCGAGCGCTCATCGAAGCCGCCCGGGCCGGTGCCCGCACCAAAGGCACCTACCTGGCCGCGCAGTACCGGCGTCTGGCCGCACGCCGGGGACCGAACCGGGCGGCCGTCGCAGTCGCCCACAGCATGGTCGTGTCGGCTTGGCACATGCTCACCACCGGCGAGACCTACCGAGAGCTGGGCGGCGACTACTACACCCGCCGTGACCCCGAACAGCAAGCCCGCCGGCTCACCCAACAACTCGAAAGTCTCGGCTACACGGTCACCGCCACCCCAGCCGCCTGACCTTCCTCGCATCTCAGCGCTCCTCGCGGCGTCGCCCCGAGGAAGAGCAACGCGCCCGAACGCTGGGTACCGACGAACGCATTTCACCCCAGTAGGGAGTTGAGGTAGCGGGGGATCCCGGTGCGGGGCAGGGGTCCCGCCATCGTCGTGGCTGCTTGAAGGCTGCGACGACGAGGAGACCCCTGCGGTGGGAGACGGTACCGGGCTGGCGGAGGCGCTGTTGGGACTTGACGGGTTCCGGGTGCTCGAGGTGAGCGAGACGCCCGGCGAGGTGACGGTCCGGGTGGAGACGACGGCATCGTTCGCGGGGTGCGGGGCGTGCGGGACCCGGGCGGTGGCCCATGAGCGGATGGTGGTCGCGGTCCGGGATCTGGCGTGCTTCGGTCGCCCGGCGCGCCTGGTGTGGGTGAAGCGGCGGTGGCGGTGCCCGGAGCTGGTGTGCCCGGTCAAGTCATGGACGGAGCGCTCCGACGCGGTCGACGCCCAGGTGGTGTTGACCCGGCGGGCGGGGGCCGAGGCGTGCCGCCAGGTCGGCGCCCATGCGCGCCCGGTGGCCGGGGTCGCCGATGAGTTCGGGGTGTGTTGGGCGACGGTGATGAACGCGGTCGTCGAGCACGGCACCCCGCTCGTCGATGACCCCGACCGGGTCGGCACCGTCACTCAGCTCGGGGTCGACGAGACCGCGTTCCTGGCCGCCAACCGGTCGCACTCGACGATCTACGCCACCGGCCTCGTCGACCTCGAAGCGCGGATCGTGATCGACATGGTGCACGGCAACAAGGCCGCTGACCTGCGACGATGGTGCGCCGGCGCGGAGCCGGAGTGGGTCAAGGCGATCGAGGTGGTGGCCACCGACCTGGCCGAGTCGTACGGGACCGGGCTGTCCCCGCATCTCGACC
>JACCTM010000450.1 GCA_013812385.1 Geodermatophilaceae bacterium
TCTCACTGGCCAGCCGGTAGCGGCTCGGGTCGTCGGAGGTGGTGTGCGCGCCCATCCGGTAGGTGTAGGCCTCGATCAGCGTCGGGCCCTGACCGCTGCGTGCGGCTTCCATCGCCCGTCGGGTCACTGCGAGGACTGCCAGCACGTCGTTGCCGTCCACTCTGATACCGGGAAAGCCGAAGCCACTTGCCCTGCGGTACAGCGGGATCCGGGTCTGCTTCTCGATCGGCTCGCTGATCGCGTACTGGTTGTTCTGACAGAAGAAGACCACCGGCGCGTCAAAGACGGCCGCGAAGATGAACGCCTCGTTGACGTCTCCCTGGCTGGTGGCCCCGTCGCCGAAGAAGGCCAGGCAGGCGCCTTGCCCACCGTCGCGCTGCATCCCCATCGCATACCCGACGGCATGCAGGGTCTGCGCGCCGATCACGATCGTGTAGAGGTTGAACTTCGTCTCGATCGGGTCCCAGGCGCCGCTATCCACACCGCGGAACAGTCCGATGATGGACATCGGGTCGATCCCGCGGCACCAGGCGACGCCATGCTCACGGTAGGTCGGAAAGGCCATGTCGTCGGGCTGCAACGCCCGGCCGGCGCCGATCTGAGCGGCCTCCTGGCCGAGCAGGCTGGCCCAGATCCCTAGTTCGCCCTGCCGTTGCAACGCGGTCGCCTCGACGTCGACCCGGCGTACCAGCGCGAGATCGCGGTAGAGCGCCTGCAATTCCTCGGCGCTCAGGTCGATCGAGTAGTCGGGGTGCTCCACGCGCTCGCCCTCGGGGGTGAGCAACTGAACGAGCACCGGCTGCTCGGTCGGGTTCTGCTCACCGGCGTCGATCGGGTCTGACCCGATCGGATCATGGTGCGGACCGAACGGGTTGGGCTCGAACCCCTGGTCGGTGAGTTCGGGTACCTCAGACATCGTCGTCTCCTCGGCGCGGGCTCCGCCCACCGGGATCGCCGGTGGTCACGGCATGGGCTGGGTCTAATAGTGGCATGCGTCCTGGTTGCGCTCTGCCAGGCTCGATGCTGATCACCGGCCAAGGCAACACTGCTGGGAAAGCATCGCATGCGAACCTGACGCCAGACCTTCATCGGAGCGCAGTGGGCTTTGAAGTGGACATGACCAGTGTCGGCGGATTTCTCAGGGCGTACGGGGCCGAGTGGGCCGTGCTCACGGGTACCCGAGTCGAGGGCCATCTGCAGGCCACCGCCGAGCACCACACGCCTTGGGGCGTCGTACACGGCGGGGTGTATTGCACCGCGACGAGTCCGCGGCCAGTATCGGAGCCAGCATCGCGGTACGCGACCGCGGCCAGTTCGCGGTCGGGCTGGACAACCTCACCGATTTCGTTCGAGCGCACCGGACCGGGCTCCTGCGGATCGTCGCCGTACCGGTGCATCAGGGCCGGACCGGCCAGCTATGGACCGTCGAGATCGCCCGCGAGGACGGGGCACCGGTGGCGACCGGCCGGGTCCGGTTGCAGAACGTGGACCTCACGCCCGATGCGCCGTGACGGCGGCGCTGGTGGCCGGGGTCAGTCGTCGGTGACCTCGATGTCGATCCCGGTGCCGTCGAAGGACAGGTAGCCGGCAATTTCTGCGGCCTCGGCGAAGGGCACCGCGTAGCCCCACGCGGCGTCGGCGATGGTTTGCGCGCCGACGGTCAGGTTTCGATAGCCGGCGGTTCCCTTGTACGGACACACGCTGGTCGTCTCGCTCGGCCCGAGGAACTCGCTCCGTACGTCGGCCTGCGGCATGTAGTAGCGCACGCCCAAACCGGTCTCGAACAACGCGATCGGGGCGGTGCTGTCGGCGACGGTCTGGCCACCTGCGCGTACGACGACGTGCTGGCTGGTGTGGTGGGTGTCCACCCGGTGGAAGGGGTCGCGCGGGTGCCCGAAGACCTCGTCGTCCTCCTGGTACCAGGTGTCCAGCCGGTCGAAGTAGAAGCCGGCCAACCCCTGCAACCAGGAGGCCGCGGCGAGCGGATCCCGGTAGGTCCAGATCGCGTCCTCGACTATCCGGTCGCCCACCTCCAAGGAGTAATAGGAAGCGTCGCCTTTGAACGGGCAGTGCGTGGTGGTGCTGGACTCCACGAGCAGGTCAGCGCGGATGTCGGCCAGCGGGAGGTACCACTGCGGCAGCATGGCCGACTCGTGCAGCAGCTTGCCGTGTCTGGTGTCCACGACGGTCTGCCCACCCAGGACGCCACGGATTCGCGGTTCGACGTCGTGCAGATAGAGCAGATGTTTGGGCGCGTCGGACAGATCGGTGTTGAAACGCTCACGGTTGGCGAAGGCCAGCGGTCCGGTTCCCATGGTCAGCGACATACCCGTCGCAACAGCTGGGCTCGTCCAGACAATCCCGATACTGGAGGTCAGACGCTCCGTACCTCGGTTTCGCGTGCGGAATCGGAGGCGAGACGCGGTGTACCTCAGAGAGCGAGCTGGGCCGGCAGGACCTGGGTGTGTACGACGGTCAGGCTGGTGACCGCCCGGGTCAGCGCGACATAGAGCCGATGCAGCCCACGTCCCTCGGCGA
>JACCTM010000502.1 GCA_013812385.1 Geodermatophilaceae bacterium
GCGGGTCGGACATCAATGCCTCCTGCGGAACCGGACGGGAAGGAACGTCGATACGGTCACTGAGGATCGATCGGACTCCTCGGGAGTCCTCGAAGGGTCAGTGGCCTCCTAGGAGGCCAGACACAGGCAGCTGCCGAGGCGGCACAGGTCAACTGTGCGGCGCATCGTGAGCAACAGACCCATGTCGCGACGGTACCAGCGCAGACCTCGTCCCCCGATGGGTGCCTTGATCGTGCCGGCGATGGTCGAGTTCATCGGTTGGGTGCCGCCAGACCCGAGACGGCTTGGCGCAGTTCGGCCTCACGCGGCATCCCGGAAGCGCGGTGCACGACTTCGCCCTGCTCGTCGACGATCAACAGGGTGGGCGTACGACGGATGTCGAGTGCTCGGACCGCCTCCGGATGCTCGGCGACGTCCACCTCGATCTGAGCAAGATTCGGGTGGTCCCGGAGCACCCGATCGACCACGGTCCGGGCCTGCGGGCAGATGGCGCAGAACTGTCCGGAGAACTGGACGACGGTGACTGTGTCGGCCGGGGCGACGATCCCTACCCCGGCCAGGGTGAACCGGGGAGCGGTCGCCGTGCGAACCCGCCCGTCAAAGCGTCGACGTGTGACCGCGACGGCTCCGACCACGAGCAGCACCGTGGCCAGCGCAATCACGCCCAGCGTCCCTACACCGTCCACCTCCGCGCCAACGCTGCCGCGCGCGGCACCTATTCCCGTGGATCAGGCGGGGTCTTCCAGAACGATGTCGGAGCCTTCTGCGACGACTCGCATCCCGTCGCTGACCACTTCTATGGCGGTGAACACCAGACCGAAGGGCAGCTCCGGTACGGGAAAGGTGACGTCGAGCAGGTCGAGCACCACGGCGCCGACCTCGTCGGGCAACTGACCCCCGGGGCCTTCGACGTTGCTGGCCGTCAAGATGACCTCTCGACCGACAAGTGAGAGCTGGGCCGTCGCAGCCACCGGGAAGTCCTGGCCCAGCAGGGAGACGGTGGTCTCCACCCGAAGGCCCGAGCCGTCCCCGGTGACGGTGGCACCGCCCAGTTGCTCTGCGATGTAGTCGAACGGGAAGGTCACCGTGCCGACGACCTTGTCGACCGGTACCGAGGTGACCGAGTCCGAGAGCACCGAATCGAGGGGGACCTCGGCCCCTAGGAGCTGGATGTCGGCGGTGGCACCAGGCGGCAACCCCAGGGCCGCCACGTCCACACCGACTCGGACCGATTCATAGCGACCGCTGATCGCCTGGGTCAGGAAAGGAAACCCCTCGATCGAGATCTCCGGTTCGGCGGGGAGCTGGCCCTGCTCCTCGATCGCTGCGGCCAGCTGGTTCTCGCTCACCACCACCAGGACGCGATCAGCCGCGACGGCTATGCCGAGCAGCACGAGGACGGCGATCAGAAGAGCGCGCATGTGAGTTATACCTATCCCAGGACCCGCAGGGCCAAGAAGTAAGCGATCGGTGCAGCGCCGGCCAGCGGGAGCAGGGCCTGCAGCCATGGCAGCGACCAGTTCGGCTGCGGTCGCTCTGCGGCGATGTAGGACGCGGCGACTGCCAGTAGCGCCGAGACCAGGCCGACGATCGCCCCGACGATCGCAGCGCCGAGACTCCCGACGAGTCCATCGGGATCAGACAGCGTGACCGATACCGCGATCCCGGTACCGACGCTGAGCAGTAGGCCGGCGAGGCCGCGCGGCACGCCGGCGGCTATCCGCGGGACCGGCAGCGCCAGATCCACCAGGTGCCCCACCACGACCGCCCCACCGGCCGAAACCACAGTCGCGACGTACACCGCTGACCCATCGGTGACCCGATAAAGCAGCAGAAATGGCGACATGGCCACCAGAATGACCGCCAGGGTCCCGCTCCCGGCCAGCGATGCAGTGGCCAGCCGGCGAGGAGCCGAACGGGTGAGCTGGTGCAGCATCGCCGCGAGAAACGCCAGTCCCAGCACCGCGGCCAGCGGCCCTAGGTCGGGCTCGGACTGCACGGCCAGAAGCGTGTCCGCGGTGAGGGCCGTACCGGCGCCAATGACCAACGAGCCGATATAGCCGCGAGTGCCCGTGGCTCGCGACCAGGCACCGATCAGGCCGATCTGCATCAGGGCGACGGTGATCAGGAGACCGGTCGGGCCGAACTGCTGCGGAGTCAGCACCAGAGCAAGCGTGGCCAGCGCGGCCAGCCCTGCAGCGGGCGCGTGGTGGCGGACCGGAGCTATCTCGGTCCGCAGCGCGGCCATGCTCATGCGTGCATCATTCGGTGATCGTCTCAGACCCGCTTGTCCCGGACCTGCGGTCAGTGGCGTGAGATATCCTCAGCGCTTCGCAGCCTGCCGGCGCAGTCAGGCCTCCGCCACCGGGGAGATGCCGCATGCACATCGTTCTGATGACCGATGCCAGCCAGCCGACCACCGAAGTGCTACCGGCCCTGGGTCTGCTCACCCACCACGTACGCGTCGTTCCGGCACGGCTGGACAGCCTGCTCAATGATGTCGCCGGCACCGAGGACGTCGTCATCGTCGATGCCCGGATGGACCTTGCCGGTGCCCGGACGCTGTGCAAGATGCTGTCCTCGACCGGGGTGGCCGCGGCGCTGGTTGCCGTCCTTACCGACGGAGGCTTGGTCGCCTTGTCCCCCGACTGGGGTTGTGACGACGTCCTGCTCGACACCGCTGGACCCGCCGAGGTCAACGCGCGGCTGCGCTGGGCGCTGGACCGCCGACTTGCCGGCGCGGCGCCCGTCGACGGGCCGCACAGCGGGCTGATCGAGGTCGGGGACATCTCGATCGATGAGCACACCTATGCGGCCAAACTGCGCGGGCGGGCGCTGGACCTCACGTACAAGGAGTTCGAGCTCCTGAAGTATCTCGCCGCCCACCCGGGCCGGGTCTTCTCCCGCGCCCAGCTGCTCCAGGAGGTCTGGGGCTACGACTACTTCGGGGGCACCCGGACGGTTGACGTCCACGTGCGACGCCTGCGCGCCAAGCTCGGCACCGATTTTGCCTCGCTGATCGGGACCGTACGCAACGTGGGCTACAAGCTCGAGGCCAACGCTCCCACCTCTGCCCAGCAGCAACAGATGCAGCAGCAAGTGCCCTCCTCAAGGTGAGCCCCGCGGGCGCAGCAGTGAGTCCGGGCCCGGACGATCCGGGCTTCCCCGGGCCGCTCACCCTCTCCGAGCGCGGTCAGCTCACCGAGTCCGAGGCCAGGCAGGTGGGCGACCTCATCGACGAGGTGGCCGATGCCGACGGCGTCAGTCCGGTCAACGAACATGTGCTGCTGCACCTGCGCCACGGCGGGGACGTCGACTCATCGAACTTTTTGCTGACCACGGTGGACGGAAGCCTGGTCGGTTACGGGCATCTCGACCCCACCGATCCGATCGCCGGGCCGGCGGCTGAGCTGGCCATCCATCCCGCCCATCGCGGGCGGGGGCTTGGCCGCCGACTGCTCACGGCCGTCGAGCGGGCCAGCCCCGACGGGCGACTACGCCTGTGGGCGCACGGGGCACATGCCGGCGCCGAAGCACTGGCCCGGCAAGCGGGATACCGGCGCACCCGGGTGCTCTGGCAGATGCGCAAGTCGCTGCTGGCCCACCTGCCGCAGGTCGAGATTCCGCAGGGCGTGCGGTTCCGGCCGTTCCTACCTGGGCAGGACGAGGCCGCCTGGACCGCACTGAACAATCTGGCCTTTACCGATCATCCCGATCAGGGCGGCTGGAGCGAGGACGACATCCTGCTCCGCGAGAAGGAGCCGTGGTTCGACCCCGCCGGGTTCCTGCTGGCCGAGACCGAACCTATGCAGGGCCC
>JACCTM010000504.1 GCA_013812385.1 Geodermatophilaceae bacterium
CCTGCGGGCGATCGAGCGGGTGGAACGCGAGCCGTCGCTGCTCGGCGCCAGCTCGCATCTGTTGGGCGTCGGCATTCGCTGATCTCTCCAACATCCGCTCAACCCCAGCCGAGTTCGTGCAGCCGCGCGTCGTCGATGCCGAAGTGGTGGGCGATCTCGTGAACGACGGTGATGGCGACCTCGTCGACCACTTCGTCCTCGGCGTCGCAGACCTCGCAGATCGCCGCCCGGTAGATCATGATCCGGTCGGGCAGGTCACCGCCGTAGTTCCAGTCCCGGTCGGTCAGGGCGAATCCCTCGTACAGCCCCAGAATGCTCGGCTCGTCCGGGTTGCGGTCCTCGACCAGGACCACGACGTTGTCCATCATCTGCGTCAGCTCCGGCGGGATGAGGTCCAGCGCATCGGAGACCATCTCCTCGAAGCGCGGCAGTGGTACCTCGATCACCAGCTGACCGGACGCGGCCGGCCCTCCTCGTACCCCGCAGCACTCTGTACGCCGATGACCGCGCGCTCGTGCAGTTCCTCGATCGTGCTCGCCCCGGCGTAGGTACATGCACTTCGTACACCGGCCATGATCGTGTCCAGGAGATCCTCGACACCGGGTCGCGCCGGGTCGAGGTACATCCGAGCGGAACTGATCCCTTCGTCGAACAGGCCAGATAGCGCCCGGTCGAAGCCGCTCTGCTCGCGCGTGCGGGCCGACACTGCGCGGGCCGAGGCCATGCCGAAGCTCTCCTTGTACTGGCGCCCGTCGCTGTCGGTGTGGATGTCACCGGCGCTCTCGTACGTACCGGCGAACCACGAGCCGATCATGACGCTGGCCGCCCCGGCCGCAAGCGCCAACGCGACATCCCGCGGATGCTTGACGCCGCCGTCGGCCCAGACGTGCTTGCCGGCTTCACGCGCGGCCGTCGAACACTCGAGTACGGCCGAGAACTGCGGGCGCCCGACCCCGGTCATCATCCGTGTCGTGCACATGGCCCCCGGTCCGACGCCGACCTTCACCACGTCCGCGCCCGCCTCGATCAGTGCCCGAGTCCCCTCGGCGGAGACCACGTTTCCGGCGACCAGCGGCTGATCGGGCCCGACGGCGGCTCGTACGGCGGCCAGCGAGTCGAGCATCTTCTGCTGGAAGCCGTGGGCCGTGTCGATGACGAGTACGTCGACTCCGCTGGCCAGCAACGTGGTTGCGCGTCCGACCACGTCGCCGTTGACCCCGATTGCCGCAGCGGTGAGCAGTCGGCCGTCGCCGTCCACGGCCGGTTCATAAAGTCCGGCTCGTACGGCGCCCTTGCGGGTGGTGACTCCGACCAGTCGCTCGCCGGCGACGACCGGAGCGATCCGTACCCGCTCGTCGGTCAGCAGATCGAAGATCTTCGCGGGGTCCGTACCGTCCTCGACGGTGATCATGTGCGGGCTCATCGCCGCACCCACCTGGGCGAAGCGATCCCAGCCGGCGCAGTCCCGTTCGGTGAGGATGCCGACCGGACGCTCGCCCGCCACGACCACCGCACCACCGTGGGCACGCTTGTGCAGCAAGGACAACGCCTCCCCGATGGTGGTCTCTGGAGTGAGCACGATCGGGGTGTCATAGAGCAGGTGGCGGCTCTTGAGCCACGCCACCACATCGGCAACGACCGAGGTCGGGATGTCCTGCGGCAGAACGACCAGTCCACCGCGACGGCCGATCGTCTCGGCCATCCGGCGGCCCGAAATCGCGGTCATGTTGGCCACGGCGATCGGGATCGTCGTACCCAGCCGGTCGGGGGTGATCAGGTCGACGTCGAGCCGGGAGGACACCGCCGAGTGCTGCGGGACCATGAAGACGTCTTCATAGGTCAGGTCGTATGCGGGTGGCGAGCCGAGGAACTGCATGTCGACCATTGTCCCGGCCGGCTGATCGGAGCGCACGGATAGCCTCGTGGGGTGATCGACCTACGGGTGCTTCGGGACGAGCCCGACCTTGTCCGGGACAGCCTCGCCGCCCGCGGCATGCCCCAGGCTCTTGCCGACGAACTCCTGGCCGCGGACGCCGCTCGTCGTGCCGCCGTGACCAGCGCTGATCGACTGCGCTCCGAACAGAAGGCCGCATCGAAAGTGATCGGGGCTGCGTCCAAGGATGAACGGCCGGCGATGCTCGCCGCCGCCCAGGACCTTGCGTCACAGGTCAAAACCCTCGAGGAACAGGAGCGCGTCGCCGACGCGGCCCTGCGTACCGCGCACCTGGCCGTACCCAATCTGGTCGAGGACGGGGTACCTCCGGGCGGGGAGGACGACAGCGTCGTACTCGAGAAGATCGGTGAGGTGCCGACGTATAACTTCGAGCCGCGTGACCACGTCGAGATCGGTACGGCGTTGCGCGCCATCGACATCGAGCGCGGGGCCAAGGTGTCCGGTGCCCGGTTCTACTTCCTCACCGGGGTTGGCGCCGAGCTCGAGTTTGCGCTGGCCAACCTGGCGATGGCGCAGGCTCGGGAGACTGGCTTCACACCGATGATCGCGCCGTCGTTGGTTCGTCCAGAAGCCATGGAGGGCACCGGTTTTCTCGGCGCCCACGCCGACGAGGTCTATCGGCTGGCCGCCGATGACCTCTACCTGGTGGGGACGTCCGAGGTGGCGTTGGCCGCGTACCACTCGGACGAGATCCTCGACCTTTCCGGCGGCCCGATCCGGTATGCGGGGTGGTCGTCCTGTTTTCGCCGGGA
>JACCTM010000101.1 GCA_013812385.1 Geodermatophilaceae bacterium
TGCTCGAGCCGTACACCCCGATCCCCCCGGCCGAGCGCATCCCGGCGACCGAAGCGACGAACAACACCGCCCCACCGTGCTCGCCAAGCCACTGGTGATATCCCTCCTGGACGAACCCGAGAGCCCCAACGTAGTTGACGTCGAATATTTTGCGGGCGGCGTCGAGGTCGGTGTCGATGACGCGGCCGTACACCGGGTTGATCCCGACGTTGCTGACCACGTACTCGCAGCTGCCGAAGGTGTCGATCGCCGCTCGTACGGCCGCGGCACGGTGCTCGGCATCGCCGGCGTTGCCGGGTACGGCGACCGCGAGGTCGGCACCGCCGAGGTGGTCGACCGCGGCGTCCAGCTCGTCGGGCTTACGGGCGGTGATGACGACACGATCGCCCCGTTCGATCAACTCCCGGGCGATGGCCAGGCCGATGCCGCGGCTGCCGCCGGTGACCAGAGCGGTACGAGAAGTCATGGCCCGGGACTGTATCCAGTCAACGCAGGATGGCTGTCGGGTCGAGGTCGACCCCTTGCAGCAGCCAGGCAAACGCGCCCAGACCGCCCCGCTCGATCAATTCGGCCGCATCACTGGCCCGTTGTAGGGCGACGGTGTAACCGGCCGGATCCGCGGCGTAGTCAGGACGACGGCCACTGACCCCGAGGGCGCTCAACGCGGTCCGCTGATCGGTGAGCAGTGTCCGTACGACCTTCCCGTACGCCGGACCCGTGGCCACACCGGCTGCAGCCACCGAGTCGATCGCCACATGGGCGGTCAGGTCACAGCTGCCGTCCGGGATCGGCGCGGTTTCGCGACCACGACGAAAGCCGGTCAGCGTTCCGTACGCCGGCCGGTCGGCAGCCACGTGCGAGTAGTCGATGGTCACGGCCAGGCCCCGGTGGACCTGCGACACCGCGGTCCCCCAGGCGATATCCCGACTCGAGCCGATCTCGCGCCGATGCCCGGATGGCCACCAGCGGGCCAGCCAGGCCGACTCCTGTTCCGTGGGCGGGTGGCCAGGAGTTTCCACACCAGCGCTGTCCACGAGCAGCACGACGTCATTGCCGGCAACGTCGGCAACCACGACATCGAGGGCAACGTTGTCCAGCCACTCGTTGGCGATCAGCAGACCGGTCATGTCCGGTATGCCGTCCAGCCAGGTCAGGTACGGCGACAGGTCCGCTGGCCGAGGGCGGCGCTCGACCACCGTGGGCCGGGTTCGAGCCGCCAGATCGGACCCGATCGAGCGCAGCACGGCTTCGAGCAGGGCACCCGATCCGGCTCCCACATCGAGGAGATCCAGCGGATCGGGCCGACCCAGCGCGAAGTCCACCCGATCGAGCAGTTCCCCGATGGCTGCGGCAAAGAGCTCGGTCACCGTCGACGAGCCCGAGACCGACGTATGAAAATGCCCGCTTGCCCCCTCGCCGAGGACGTAGAAGCCGTCGGGCCCGTACAGCGCCCGATCCATCGCCGTCGACCACCGCACCGGCCCCACCGGCAGCGCAGGACCCGGCGTCGGCGCGTGTTGTTCAGCCATCGAAGCGTACGAACGCCCGCAAAGACCCAGCACCGTGGTCTCGGGACTCGCGGTACCCCAGGGATTCGTAGAAGGCTCGCTGACCGGGTTCATCGTCGGTCAGGAGCACCTTTTGGCGGACACCGGCGTAGGGCTCGAGCACGGCGAGTATGAGCGCTCGGCCGACTCCGGTCCGCTGGGCATCGGGATGAACCAGCACGTCCTGCAGGTAACAGATGGTTGCTCCATCAGAGATCACGCGGGCCAGGCCAACCAGTCGTCCAGCACGGCGTGCGATGACGACGAGCGATGATCCGGCCAGTGCCGCATGCAGAACCGCAGGGTCGTCGGTGTACGCCGTCCAGCCCACCGCCCGGTACAACGCGATGAGCTCATCCGCGTCCGGTACCGGGCCGCGTTCTATTGACATCTCGTCAGGGCGCACGCGGCTCAAGGTAGCCGGGCGAACACGCCGCGATTGCCGCACGGATGGACACGGTGGATCAGTTCCGACCGCGAGTACCCGGTCCGATCCTCCCCACCGCACGCCGCACTCCCACAGGTCGGCGCGCGTCAACGTGATGCATGCCACCGCGCGGACGGGGAACTGTCCACCTATCGTTTGCGCTGTAACAACTGCGTGAACACCCCATGACGTCTGGTACCCGCTCGCCGGGACTGGAACGGAAAGGACGTGCTGAGCCATGACGCTGCACACCCTCGCACCGCTACGGGTCGGGATCGTCGGCGCCGGTCGAGTCGGGGCTGTTCTCGGCGCCGCGCTATCCGGATCCGGTCACCGAGTTGTCGCCGCTACCGCCGTGTCCACCGCCTCCAAGGATCGAGCCGCCCGGCTCCTGCCCGGCGCCGACCTGCTGCCCGCCGATGAGGTCGTCGCCCGCGCCGACCTGGTCCTGCTCGCCGTACCCGACGACACCCTGACCGGTCTGGTCCGCGGCCTGGCCGAGTCGGGGACCTTCCGGCCCGGGCAGATCGTGCTGCACACCTCGGGCGCCCATGGCCTTGCCGTACTGCAGCCGGCCGTCGACCGCGGTGTTCTGCCGTTGGCGCTGCACCCGGTGATGACCTTCGCCGGGCGCCCGGAGGACGCGCACCGGCTCACCGGGGTGCCGTTCGGAGTCACCGCGGCACCAGTTCACCGAGCCGTGGCCGAGACCCTTGTCCTGGAAATGGGTGGCGAACCGGTCTGGGTCGAGGAATCGGCCCGTACGCTCTATCACGCGGCTCTCGTGGTCGGCTCCAACCACCTGATCACTCTCGTCGCCGAGGCCCGCGACCTGCTGCGCACCGCAGGCGTCGAAGATCCGGCGCAGTTACTCGGGCCGCTTCTCGGTGCAGCGCTTGACAATTCGTTGCGGTATGGCGACAAGGCGCTGACCGGCCCGGTGTCGCGCGGTGACGTCGGCACGGTACGGCGACACCTGCGCACCCTCGTCGAGCACGCGCCGGACAGCGTCGCCAGCTACGTCGCCATGGCCCGCCGCACAGCTCAGCGGGCGCTGGCCGCCGGACGGCTCAAGCGGCATGAGGCAGCCCCGCTGCTGGACCTGCTGGCCGACCGCCGGACCGGCGCGGATTCCGGCGCTCGCCCAGCGGCATCCGGTCCGGGCACTACCGCCGTGGTCACCTCATGACCACGACCCAAACCCCGACCCCGACGTCGGCAGCGCCGCGTACGGCCCCTGCCGACGCGTCCAAAGCACCGCGTGATGCCAGAGCCGTACCAGTCGTAGGTACCCGGGCCGAACTCGCCGACGCCCGCCGTGCCCTGCCCGGACGGGTGGTCCTGGTTCCGACGATGGGTGCCCTGCACGAAGGCCACCGGGCGCTGATGCGGGCCGCTACGGCGATCGGCGATCACGTCGTCGTGTCGATCTTCGTCAACCCCACCCAGTTCGGGCCGGGAGAGGACCTCGACCGCTACCCGCATACGCCGTGGGCCGACCTCGACATGTGCGCCGAGGAGGGCGTGGCCCTGGTCTTCATGCCCGAGTGTGAGCAGATGTACGGGCCCCAGCTCGGAATCCGGGTCGACGGGGGCGCGCTGGCCAACCGACTGGAGGGCGTCGTACGCCCCGGGCACTTCTCCGGTGTGCTCGCCGTTGTTGCCAAGTTGTTCGGCCTGGTCGATCCGCACGTGGCGGTGTTCGGCGAGAAGGACTATCAGCAATTCGTGCTGATTCGCGCGATGAGCCAGGAGCTCGCGATGCGAGTCGAGGTGTACGGCGTCCCCACCGTGCGGGAGAGCGACGGGCTGGCGCTCTCGAGCCGCAACCGCTATCTCGACGAGGGCGAGCGGGTCGTGGCGGGGGCGCTCTCGCGCGCGCTGCGAGCTGGTGCAGCCGTCGGGGGCCGCGGTGGGGCAGCCTTGCTGGCCACGGCGCACGCGGTGCTCGACGCCCAACCAGGACTGGAGCTGGACTATCTCGCCGTGACCGACCCCGACCTCGGCCCGGCACCGGAGGCAGGGCCGGCCCGGTTGCTGGTCGCCGCCCGGATCGGTACGACGCGCCTGATCGACAACCTCCCCGTGACGTTGGGACGGTGCGACTGATGTTCAGGACGATGCTGAAGTCCAAGATCCATCGGGCCACCGTCACCCATGCGGACCTGCACTACGTCGGCTCGGTCACCGTGGACGAGGACCTGCTCGATGCAGCCGATCTGCTGCTCGGCGAACAGGTGGCGATCGTCGATGTCACGAACGGAGCTCGGCTGGAGACCTACGTCATTCCAGGTGAACGCGGCAGCGGGGTGATCGGCATCAACGGGGCGGCTGCCCACCTCGTACACCCCGGCGACGTGGTCATCCTCATCAGCTGCGGGCAGATGGACGAGACCGAGGCCAAGAGCTACCTGCCCAAGGTCGTGCACGTGGACGCCGCGAATCGCATGCGGTCCCTCGACCACGATCCGGCTGCGCCGCCGAGCGGAGTGCAGCAGTTGCGTCGCGGGGACGACCCGAAACGGCCTAATCTTCTGGCATGAGCAGCGGCCGCCAGGATCGCCTGGAGTGAGCGCCGGGCACACTGCGGGGCGGTTACCTCGCCAACTGAAGGCGCCCGGTCCAGGGTGGTCCCGACAGGCCGACGTCTGCGTCGTCGGGTCCGGAATCGCCGGCCTGCGTACGGCGTTGCATGCCCGCTCGTATGGTCTGTCGGTCATCCTGGTGACCAAGGTCAACATCGATGACGGTTCGACCCGGTGGGCACAGGGCGGTATCGCCGCGGTGCTTGACCCGACCGACACTCCGGCCGCGCATGCAGCCGACACTCATGCGGCCGGAGTGGGGCTCTGTGATCCCGAAGCAGTCGACGTCCTGGTCCACGAGGGACCCGATCGACTGCGCGAACTGATGCAGTTGGGCGCGGCTTTCGACCGCAACCCCGACGGCTCGCTGTCATTGGCCCGTGAGGGTGGCCACCACGCTCGGCGGATCGTGCACGCCGGCGGCGATGCGACCGGGGTGGAAGTCCAACGTGCTCTGCATACCGCGATCCTTCGCGACGCCGGGATCGACCTGATCGAGCATGCAATGGTCTTGGACCTGTTGCTTGCCGCCGACGGGCGCGCAGCGGGGGTGTCCCTACACGTCCTGGGCGAGGGCAGCACGGACGGGATCGGAGCCGTACTTGCCCGCGCCGTCGTCCTGGCCACCGGTGGAATGGGTCAGATGTACGCGTCGACGACGAACCCCTCGGTCTCCACCGGAGATGGCGTGGCGCTCGGCTTGCGCGCCGGGGCGGTGGCAGCCGACCTGGAGTTCGTACAGTTCCATCCGACCTCGCTCTACCTGGGCCCAGGAGCAACCGGCCAACAGCCGCTGATCAGTGAGGCGATGCGCGGCGAGGGAGCCTTTCTCGTCGACGGCCGGGGTGAGCGCTTCATGACCGGCATCCATCCGCTGGCCGATCTCGCGCCGCGGGATGTTGTCGCCAAGGCCATCACCAGGGTCATGCTCGCCGAGGGCACTGATCATGTGCGCTTGGACGCCAGGGGCATTCACGATCTCGACACCCGGTTCCCGATCATCATGGCCTCCTGCCGCGCAGTCGGCATCGAACCGCAGCATGAGCCGATCCCGGTCCGTCCGGCTGCTCACTACGCGTCGGGCGGGCTGCGTACCGACGTCTGGGGCGCAACGACAGTGCCCGGCCTGTACGCGTGCGGCGAAGTCGCCTGTACGGGCGTGCACGGGGCCAACCGACTGGCCTCCAACTCGTTGCTCGAAGGCTTGGTCTTCGCCGCTCGGATCGGTGCCGTCCTTGGGAAAGATCTTGCCCCCCAAGCTGAGCCAGCGCTCGCGCGCGGTCCGTACGGTGCACTGGATCCGGCGATCCGAGCCGACCTGACCGGCGCCATGTCAACCCACGTTGCTGCTCTTCGCTCTGGGTACGGCCTCGCTGCCGCGGGGGAGACGTTGACCGAGCTGTCCACCGCGGGCGTCGAGGACGGAGGACCCGCGGCATGGGAGGTCACCGACCTGCTCACCGTGGCCAGCGCTCTGACCGCGGCCGCTATGGCGCGCACCGAGACGCGTGGCTGCCACTGGCGGGAAGACCACCCTGAGGCCGAGGCCTCATGGCTTGGACGGGTCGAGGTGACCCTCGCGGACGACGGCGCGCTGCAGACGGAGTTCAGACCGCTCGATGATTCGGCGAGACCCATCGTCGCGCAAGGAGCTGGCGGATGAGTCCACCAAACGGATTCGCCGGGACGGAGTTGGACTCCGCGTGGGTCAAGGATCTCGTGGCGCGGGCCCTCGCCGAGGATCTCGGCGGGCCGGTCGGCAGTCCCCACGCCGGACACGACCTGACCAGCGAGGCCACCATCCCAGCCGATCAGGTGGACACCGCCGATGTGGTGGCCCGGTCAGCCGGGGTGCTGGCCGGCCTTCCAGTTGCACTGGCCGTGTTCCTTGCCTGCTGTCCGGATGCCGAGATCACGCTGCCCCGTACGGACGGCGATTCGCTACAGCGAGGTGACGTCGTCGCGACGATCACGGCGCGCACCCGAGGCATCCTGGCCGCGGAGCGGACTGCGCTGAACCTGCTCTGCCGAGCCAGTGGGATCGCCACGCTCACCCGGGCGTGGGCGGGTGCCGTAGCGGGAACCGGCGTCCAGATCCTGGACACCCGCAAGACCACACCCGGGCTGCGGGCGCTGGAGAAGTACGCCGTCCGCGTCGGCGGTGGACAGAACAAGCGCTTCGGGCTGTACGACGTCGCAATGATCAAGGACAACCATGTGTTGGCAGCGGGTGGGGTCGCACCGGCTATAGACCTTGTTCGCCAAGAGTTTCCGGACGTCACTCTGCAGGTGGAGGTAACCACGGTGGACATGGCTCGGGAGGCGGTGGCGGCCGGTGCCACGTTCCTGCTCTGCGACAACATGTCACCTGACCTGCTCCGCGACGTGGTTCGCACCGTCATCGGGAGAGCCGAACTGGAGGCCACCGGCGGCCTGTCCCTCGAGCGAGCCCGCGAGTATGCCGACACCGGAGTCGACTACCTCTCGGTGGGGGCGCTGACCCATTCGGCGCCGGTTTTGGATCTCGCGCTCGATCTGCGCAGCGCCTGAGAGGCAGGTCTGGGAGATGTTGCTAGCCATCGACGTAGGGAACACCCAGACCGTGTTGGGCCTGTTCGACGAAGCCGAGATCATGCAGTCCTGGCGAGTGAGCACCGACGCGCGGGCAACCTCCGACGAGCTTGCCCTGACGATCTGCGGGCTCCTCGACCAGAAGTGCGTCACCGGGGTCGTGGCCTGCTCCACTGTGCCGCCGATCCGGCGCGAGATCGCCTCGTTGCTCTCCCGGCACTTCGCGGATCTGCCGACGATCGTGATCGGGCCCGGAGTACGGACCGGCGTGCCGCTTCATGTCGACAACCCGCACGAGGTGGGCGCTGATCGGGTGGTCAACAGCCTTGCGGCCTACGAGCGCTACGGCGGTCCGGCGATCGTCGTGGACTTCGGCACGTCGACCAGCCTGGATGTGGTGGGACCAGGCGGTGAATTCCTCGGCGGCGCACTGGCTCCGGGGATCGAGATCAGCGTCGATGCCCTGACCGAGCGGGCGGCGCAGCTGCGAATGGTCGAGCTCGTGGCACCGGCACGCGCGATCGGGAAGAACACGGTGACCGCCGTCCAGTCCGGAGTCGTGTTCGGGTTCGCCGGCCTGGTCGACGGGCTGGTGGGTCGGATCATCGACGAGCTGGCCGAGTCCTACTCCGCCCGGCCAACGGTGATCGGAACCGGCGGCCTGGCCCCACTGGTGATCGCCGCATCCAAGACCATCGAGGAGCATGACCCCGACCTGACCCTGCATGGCCTGCGGCTGGCCTTCGAACGCAACTGAGGAAGGCGGCAGCCGTATCTCGTCTCGTACGGCGCGTGATACATGGGGTGACGCTCACCGACGCTGGCCCACTTGTCGCTCTGATCGACGCCGACGAGACTGACCACGAGGTCTGCCGGTTTGTTCTGGCTGGCCTTCGCCCACCGCTGCTGACAACGTGGCCGGCGTTCACCGTGGCGATGTATCTGCTGTCCCGAGCGGGCGGCGCAGCTGCGAATGGTCGAGCTCGTGGCACCGGCACGCGCGATCGGGAAGAACACGGTGACCGCCGTCCAGTCCGGAGTCGTGTTCGGGTTCGCCGGCCTGGTCG
>JACCTM010000113.1 GCA_013812385.1 Geodermatophilaceae bacterium
CGGATGATCTCGGTGTTCATCTCCTCGGACAGCCTGCGCATCAGCCCCGAGGAGTTGATGCCGAGCTTCAGCACCGACCCTTCGACGGCAAGAACGTTCGCCGACATGAGCAGCGCAGCAGTGGTCCGCTTGCGCTCCTTGATCGCATCCAGGATGTCGGGCCACAGCCGACGTAGGTCGACGACGGTCAGATCACCTGTCGTCTTCGGCGCTCGGGTCGGCTCCAAGGAGGCAGACTCGGCTGTCGCCGGCGGAGTCGATGCCGGGGGCTCCACACGGGCTTTCGGGGCCGCATCACGCCCGGCCGCGACCGGCGTGGTCGGCGCCTCAGCGCTGGATGCGGTCGGCACAGAGGGCCGGCTCTCGGCTCCGGTTGTCGCGGAAGTTGGTCGCGAGGCAGGCCGGCGTACCGACTCGTCATCGCGTTCTCGTACGGCGGTTGGTGTGGGCGCGGGTGCGGATGGTTGATCGGCGATCTGCATCCGCCGCTCGAGCCGTTCGATCCGCTGCAGGGTGGCCGACGAGTCATCGCTGGCCGCCGGCAACAGCATCCGTGCACAGACGAGTTCCAGCAGCAACCGGGGTGCCGTCGTTCCGCGCATCTCAGTCAGTCCGTTGTGGACGATGTCGGCGAGTCGGGACAGCGTGGCCGTGCCGAGGCGGGCCGCCTGATCGGCCATCGTCGTGAGCTGATCACCGGGCAGATCGAGCATTCCCTTGTCCGCGGCGTCCGGCACCGCGTCGAGGATCACCAGGTCGCGCAACCGGTCGAGCAGGTCGGCGGTGAACCGGCGCGGGTCGTGGCCGGCCTCGCTGACCCGATCCACGGCCCCGAAAACGCCGCCCGCGTCGCCGGCGGCCAGCGCGTCGACGGTCTCGTCCAACAGCGCCCCGTCGGTCACCCCGAGCAGACCTACGGCCCGCCGATACGTGACGCCGTCCCCGCCAGCGCCGGCCAGCAGTTGATCCATGATCGAGAGTGCATCGCGGGCCGAACCGCCGCCTGCTCGTACGACGAGGGGGAAGACCGAGTCGTCGACGGTGGCCTTCTCCTCCTCGCAAATCCGCATCAGCAGGCCGCGCAGTACCGAGGGCGCCATCAGCCGGAACGGATAGTGGTGGGTCCGCGACCGGATCGTCGGCAGCACCTTGTCCGGCTCGGTGGTCGCGAAGACGAAGACCAGGAACTCAGGTGGCTCCTCGACCAGCTTCAGCAGGGCGTTGAAGCCCTCTTTCGACACCATGTGCGCTTCGTCGATGATGTAGATCTTGTACCGGCTGACCATCGGTGCGTAGAAGGCGCGATCGCGTAGGTCCCGGGCATCGTCCACGCGCCCGTGGCTGGCGGCGTCGATCTCGATCACATCCGGGGTGCCTGCGCCACCCGGCGCGAGCCCGACGCAGGAGTCGCAGATCCCACAGGGTGTAGATGTGGGACCTTGGACGCAGTTCAGCGAACGGGCGAGGATCCGCGCGCTGGAGGTCTTGCCGCAGCCGCGCGGCCCGGAGAACAGGTACGCGTGGTTGATCCGGCCGCTGTTCACCGCCTGGATCAGCGGCTCGGTCACATGGTCCTGACCAACGACCTCGGCGAAGGTGGCCGGCCGATACTTCCGGTACAGCGCCACAGCCACACCGGCGAGGGTACTGGCCGAACCTGACAGTCATCCGGTGCGGCGAAACGCCTGTTGACAGGCGCTCGGGGATTGGTGACGCCTGCGCAGAGCAGTGATTCCGGTGCTCAAGTTGTGATCCGGTTGGGCACCGAGCTCGTCGCGCGAAGAGGGCCAGTCGGAAAACCGCGCGCGGTCCCGTCAGCGGTGACGGCAGTCAGCGCGAGGCACCGAATGCACCCAACCCAGCTGGGGATACGTGCAGTCGGTGGACCGCGCCATGTGAGTGAGCATCGACCGAGCGCCAGCGAGGGAGGAGCGGAGCGAACACAGCGCCCGGAGGGCGCGTACGCGCGGAGCGCGTCATGAAACAGCAGAGGACCCCTCGTACACCCGCCAGAGCCTGCTTATCCTTGCTGCCTTCCGGCCCTGGGGAGGTTCACAGGGTGACGCCGTACGAGGGGTCGGTGGTGAGTCTAGCCGGGCGAGCAGCACCGCCTTGTACCCTCGCCCAAGGCCGGAACGGTGCTGTCGTCGTACGGCATTCCCGGACCTGGAGGATTCGCCTAGTGGCCTATGGCGCTCGCTTGGAAAGCGGGTTGGGGGCAACCCCTCGAGAGTTCGAATCTCTCATCCTCCGCCGCCCGCGACCGGCGACCGGTCAGCCCGGCCCGGTATGAGCGACGACCTGGCCGGGATGTTTCGCCGCTGGGGTGAACAGCTGCTTGACTCGCTGCCCGTGTACGGCCGGATCGCCAGTGGCGTCGCCGACGACGCAGCCGTCCGCAACCTGATGCTCGCGGCTCCACTAGAGCAGCGCCAGCCCGTACTTCTGATGGCGGTGGTCCATCACCTGCTGCTTGGCGGTGCCGACCATCCCCTGTCCCAGTGGTACCCCACAGTCGGTGGCCGCGCCGACGCCGATGCAGAGACTGACACCGACCCGTACGTCGACTTCCGCGACTTCGTGCTCGGGCGGCGTTCGGAGATCTCCGAGCTGTTGGCCACTCGAAGCACCCAGACAAACGAAATCGGCCGCTGCTCGGTGCTTCGCCCGGCCTGGGCGGTCGTCGTTGAGGAGGTTCGGGCACCTCTCGGGTTGATCGAGCTCGGTACGTCGGCTGGGCTCAATTTGTTGGTGGACCGCTGGGCTTACTCCTACTCTCCCGAGGGGCCGCGGTTCGGCGACCCCGACCAGGACGTCCTGGTGGAGGCGCAGTCGCGAGGCGCCCGCCTCCCGGCACCAGGATCACTCCCCATCGGTTCGCGGGTCGGCATCGACCTGCAGCCCATCGACGTGCGTGACGAGGAGGCGGTGCGCTGGCTGCTGGCCTGCGTGTGGCCAGAACAACTGGGCCGGTTCCAGCGATTACAGGCCGCGATCGAAGTGGCACGTACCGATCCGCCTCGGCTGGTTGCCGGGGATCTGGTCGAGACGCTGCCCTCGATCGTGGCGGAACTGTCCGGGGACGAGCACCTCGCCGTACAAAACTCCTGGGTGCTGAACTATCTCCCGGCACAGTCACGACAACGGCTTGTCAACGTGCTCGACGAGCTCGGTTCGGCCCGCGACCTGTCCTGGGTGAGCATCGAGAGCCCGGAG
>JACCTM010000115.1 GCA_013812385.1 Geodermatophilaceae bacterium
TCGGCAAAGCCCTGTGCGGCGAGGGTGATCCGCCGCGCTCCCCCAGCGGTGACCCGTTCCATGACGGCGCAGAGTACGACGAGCCTCTGACCGGCGGTCTAATGAGTCGGCTCATGCTGCGCCCTCATCGTGAGCAGGAAGACCAGCGGCACCCTGAGAGCGAACAGATCCCCCACTGCCCAGAGTGCGGATTGGGTGGCGTCCGGGAAGCCGTCGGCCGGCAGCAGTTACCGCGCTGAGGTAGGTGGATGACGACGCCATTCCGGCTCTGGCTCGAGCCCCCGCCGGTGAATGCGAGCGCGCCGCTATCTCGTGACCGGATCGTGGCTGCGGCGCTGAGGATCCTCGACGCCGAGCAGCTCTCCGCGGTGACCATGCGCCGGGTGGCCGCCGAACTGGGCACCGGACCGGCCTCTCTCTCTGCACACGTGTCGACAAGGACGAGCTGCACGCTTTGATGCTCGACCGGGTGACCGAGAGCATCGCTGTACCTGAGCCAGATCCGGACCACTGGATGGACCAAGCCAAGGACATCATCCGGTCGATGCGTGACGTCATGGTGGCCAAGCCCGGGATCGCGGCCGTCGCCGTGGCCCAGATCCCGCTCGGCCCAGAAGCGCTGCGGGTCAGCGAGGGCTTGATCGCGGTCCTGCGGGCTGGTGGCCTGTCGACAAAGTCGTCGGCTTCGCGGTCGACCTGTTGCCCCTCTACGCCATGGCAATCGCGCAAGAGGTGGTGCGCAAGGAGGAGGGCAACCTCGCGGCCGACGATGCGGTGATGATCGCGCAGATGCAGGACTTCTTCGCAAGCCTGCCCGCCGACCGGTTCCCGCACATCCTGTCGATGGCCGATGTCATCCGCTGGGGATGCGGAGGAGCGTTTCCAATTCGGGCTGGACATCCTCGTCGGCGGGCTGGCCGCTTACGGCCGACCCGCCAAAGATCCGGCCTAGGGGCAGCGAACCACACCGGTTGACCGGCTTAGGCTGGCAGGATGGCCGATGCGAATGTCCGCCCAGCCCGGCATCAGGAGGCCGGCGAGGTCGCCAGGATCCAACGAGCGAGCTGGGGACGGGCGGGAAGTGCCGTGGTTCCGGCATCGGTCCTGGACCGGCTGGTCTCCGATGAGGTCGTATCCCGATGGGCGGCCACGATCGAGGCACCGCCGACGCCGGGGCATCACGTGCTGATCGCGCGGGAACAGGAAACCATCGTCGGAATGGTCGCCTTCGGGCCCGCCGAGGACGGCGACGCAGCCCTCGAGAACGGTCCGTCGGGGGTCGCCGCCGGAGAGTCCGACGTCAGTCCGACGGGTGAGATAGCGACTCTGCTGGTCGAGCCGCGGTGGGGCCGACGCGGCCATGGAAGCCGATTGCTAGCAGCCACGGTCGACATCGCCCGAGCCGATGGAGTGGCCCAGTTGATCACTTGGGTACCGGAGAACGACATCAGCGCCCGCACGTTCTTCGGCTCGGCAGGCTGGCAGGAAGCCGGCTGGATCCGCACCCTGGACGCCGATGGCACGCCCCTACGCGAGGTCTGCCTGCACACATCGATCCTGGAAGCCGACAGCACAGTGGCACAGGACCCCATTCCCGGACGCGCCACGTGAGTTTCGCCGGGTTCCCCGAACGTGCGCTGGTCTTCTACGAGGGTCTCGAGGTCGACAACTCCAAGACCTACTGGACCGACCACCGAGCCGTCTATGACGAGTGCGTCAAGGCGCCGATGGAAGCCCTCCTTGCCGAACTCGCCGCGGAGTTCGGGGAAGCGAAGTTCTTCCGCCCGTACCGTGACGTCCGCTACGCCAAGGACAAGACGCCGTACAAGACCCACGCCGCAGCCGTTGTCCACGGGGCCGGGGGCGGGGGGCTCTACGTTCAGATCTCGGCGGCTGGGCTGTTGCTCGGCGGTGGCGCTTGGCGCCTTGAGACCGACCAGGTGCAGCGGATGCGACTGGCAATCGCCGACGATCATCTCGGACCTGCGTTGGAGGATGAGCTCGCTGGGCTTCGCAAGGCGGGCTGGGAGATCGCCGGCAACCCCGTCAAGACGCGACCGCAGGGGTACGACAAGGATCATCCACGCCTGAACCTGTTGCGCTTCCGGTCATTGAGCGCCTCCAGCAACTACGGGGATCAGCCGTGGCTGTCCAACCGCAAGGCGCTGTCTCAGGTGCGCCGAGGATGGCGGCGACTGGCTGCGCTCAACGACTGGATCGCCGTACACATGGGTTCGTCGACGCCGCAACCGGCCCGTCGATGATCTGAAGCTTGACCTGGCTCAGGCGTCCAGCAACGGGTCGAGCCCGACGGTGAGTCCAGGGTGGTTTGCCACGTTGCGGACCGCCAAAAGGACACCGGGCATGAACGAGTTCCGGTTGAGGGTGTCGTGCCGAATGGTCAGGGTTTCCCCTTCGGTGCCGAGCAGGATTTCCTGGTGGGCCAGGAGTCCCGACATCCGTACCGAGTGGATCCGCACTCCTTCGACGTCCACACCTCGGGCACCGATGTCCGCCTCGCGGGTGGCATCTGGCATGTCGGCCAACCCGGCGGTGCCGCGGGCCTGGGCAATGAGTTGCGCGGTCCGGAATGCCGTGCCACTGGGGGCGTCGATCTTCTGCGGGTGATGCATCTCGATCACTTCCGCGGAGTCGAAGTAGCGCGCCGCCAGAGCGGCGAAACGCATGGACAGCACAGCACCGATTGCGAAGTTCGGGGCGATTAGTACGGCGAGGTCAGGCTTGGGCTCCAACCAGCTACGCACCGTCTGGATCTTCTCGTCGTCGAACCCGGACGTACCCACGACGCAGTGGATGTTCTGGTCGATGCAGAACCGAATGTTGTCCATCACTACATCGGGTCCGGTGAAGTCCACCACCACGTCGGCTGCTGCGTCCGAGACGTTGAACAGCCAGTCCCCAGCATCGACGTTCGCGACCAGCTCGAGGTCAGGTGCCTCGTTCACCGCCTGACAGACCTGCGCGCCCATGCGTCCGCGTCCCCCCAGCACGCCGACCCTGATCAGTTCGCCAAGCGGCTCGCCATCTGATTGCGCCCCGATCTCGCTCATAGGGCGCCACCATAGTCGGGTGCTCTCGCCATCGACCGTGCTGCTCGCACCGGACAAATTCAAGGGTTGCTTGGCCGCAACAGAGGTATGCGCCGAACTGCGGACCGGCCTGTTGAACGGCCCGTCCGCTGTCGATGTCGTGCTCCGGCCGATGGGCGATGGCGGCGACGGCACTCTGGATGCGGTGCTGGCGGCCGGCTTCGATACCGCGGCGGTCGCGGCTGCCGGCCCACTGGCACAACCGCGGTCAGCCCGCATCGGCATCCGGGGTGCAACGGCACTGATCGAACTGGCCGAGATCTGTGGTCTGGCTCGGCTGCCGGACGGACATTTGCGGCCGATGCTGGCCTCGACGTACGGCGTTGGCCTGGCGATGCGAGCGGTGATCGACCGTGGCTTCCGAGACCTCGTCGTCGGCATCGGCGGCAGCGCGTCCACCGACGGGGGCATGGGTGTGGCGGCGGCGTTGGGAGCCCGGATCCTCGATCGGAACGGTCGCGCGGTACGGCCGTGCGGTGAGGATCTGAGTGCTGTGACAACGGTCGACTTCGAGCCCATGCTGGCCGTGCTCGATGGCGTGCGCCTCATTGTCGCCACAGACGTCGACTCGCCGTTGACCGGACAGTCAGGGGCCGCTCGGCTATTCGCTCGGCAGAAGGGCGCCACCGCTGCGCAGATCGCGGCGCTCGAGGCCGGGCTGGAGAACTGGGCCGCACGCCTGTACGACGTCGCCGGCGCGGACGTTCGCAGGATGCCCTCGGCGGGCGCCGCGGGGGGCTTTCTCGCGCCGTTTCTGGCCACCGACATCGTTCGGGTGGTTTCCGGCGCGCAGTTCGTGCTGGAACTCACCGGAACGGGTCGGGCCATCACCGACGCTGACGTGGTCGTCACCGGTGAAGGCAGCTGGGACGCCCAGACGAGTGCCGGCAAAGCGCCGCAAGCCGTACTCAAGGCGGGTCGAGCTGCACGAAAATCGGTGATCGCGGTTGCCGGCAGCTTCTCCGACGACGCGGATCTGACCGGGATCTCGGCGTGCTACTCGCTCACCGAGCAGGCTGGGAACGACCGTGACCCGTTCGGCGATGCGCGGCTGTTGCTGCGCGAGATCGGTAGCCGGATAGCCGAGGTGCTGGACTGAGGGGGCCCTACGCGGCGACGAAGGAGGAGAAGTCGTGATCGGCGAACGGGCCGACGACCGACAGACACAACCTACCCGCCAGGACCTCGGCCGCAATCTCGGCGACCTCCTGGATGGTGACCGCGGCGACATCGTCGAGTACTTGGGGCACGCTTCGGTACTCCCCGAAACTCAACTCGGCCTTGGCGATCCGGCTCATCCGCGATCCGGTGTCCTCCATGCCGAGAACCATGCCGCCGCGGATCTGCCCTTTCGCCCGTGCCACCTCGTCACTCGTCAAGCCCTTGACGGCAACGCGGTCGAGCTCCTCGCGGATCAGGCCCAGCACCTCATCGACATTCCTCGGGGCACATCCGGCATACACGTTGTAGGACCCGATACCGGCGTAGTGCGAGACTGACGAACCGACGCTGTAGGCAAGTCCCCGTTTCTCCCTGATCTCTTGGAACAGCCGCGAGCTCATGCCGCCACCGAGAGCTCCGTTCAGCACGGCCAATGCATATCGGCGCTCGTCGTGCCTTCCGGGCGTGAACCCTCCGAGCAAGATGTGCGCCTGCTCGCTAGGTCGCTCGATCAGCGCGATGCCTCGCGCCGGAGATATCCGGCCGAGATTGGGAGCCCGGATCGGGTCAGGCTCGACGTCACCATCAAGCTGATCGGCAAAGGCTTTGCGCACCAGACGCAGAACGTCCGCGTGGTCGACGGCACCCGCCGCGGCGACCACCATCGACTGTGGCCGGTAGCGACGCCGGTAGTAACCAGCGATCTGCGTCCGGCTCATCTCCGTGATGGATTTCGTGGTGCCGAGAACCGGGCGACCCAGCGGGGTGTCCCCGAAAAGCGCCTGGCTGAACAAGTCATAGACGGCATCGCCCGGCTCGTCGTCGCGCATGGCGATCTCTTCGTGGATGACGCCACGTTCGTTGTCCACGTCGGCGCCGCGGATGATCGCGCTGGTGACCAGGTCTCCGACCACATCGACGGCCAGCGGCAGATCAGTGGCCAGGACCGTCGCGTAGTAGCAGGTGTGCTCCTTGGCGGTGAAAGCGTTGAGCTCACCACCCACTGCATCCAGTTCGGAGGCGATCTGCAGGGCACTGCGGCGACGGGTGCCCTTGAACAACAGATGTTCCAGATAGTGCGAGGCGCCGGCCAACGGCGCTGTCTCGTCAGAGGATCCGACTCCGACCCAGATGCCCAGCGATGCTGAGAGCATCGAGGGCATCGACTCGGTGATCACCCGCAGCCCGCCCGGCAGGACCGTCCGGCGGACGATACCACCGGACGAGTCCTGATCGAGGGTGCGAGTACTGGCGCGCTTGCGACTGCTAGGAGCCCCGGTCGTCACGCTGACTGGTCCGCTGGGTCAGACGCTGGCGGACGCGGCGTCGGCAGGCATCGACTCGGGCGCGCCGTTGCTGGTTGCGCCGTTGTCGCTGCCGGCGTTGTCCGCGACCGGCCCGAGGCTGATCTTTCCGCGGGCGTCGATCTCGAGGATCTCGACCTGCAGCTTGTCACCGACGTTGACCACGTCCTCGACCTTGCCGATCCGCTTGCCGCCGCCGAGCTTGCTGATGTGCACCAGGCCGTCCCGGCCCGGAAGCAAGGAGACGAACGCGCCGAAGGTGGTGGTCTTGACCACGGTTCCGAGGAACCGCTCCCCCACCTTGGGCATCTGCGGGTTGGCGATCGCATTGATTCGGTCCACCGCCGCCTGTGCGGAGGGGCCATCGGTGGCGCCGACGTAGATCGTGCCGTCGTCCTCGATGGTGATATCCGCGCCGGTCTCGTCCTGGATGGCGTTGATCATCTGACCCTTGGGCCCGATCACCGCACCGATCTTGTCGACCGGGATCTTGACGCTGGTGACGCGCGGGGCGTACGGGCTCATCTCGTCCGGGCCGTCGATCGCCTCGAGCATCACGTCGAGGATGTGCAGCCGCGCCGCCTTCGCCTGGGTCAGCGCGGAGGCCAGCACGTCGGACGGGATTCCGTCGAGCTTGGTGTCCAGCTGCAGCGCGGTCACGAACTCCTTGGTGCCGGCGACCTTGAAGTCCATGTCGCCGAACGCGTCCTCGGCGCCAAGGATGTCGGTCAGCGCGACGTACTCTGTCTTACCGTCAACCTCGTCCGACACCAGGCCCATCGCGATGCCGGCTACCGCGGCACGCAGCGGCACACCGGCGTTGAGCAGCGCCATCGTCGAGGCGCAGACCGACCCCATCGAGGTGGAACCGTTGGAGCCCAACGCCTCCGAGACCTGACGGATCGCGTACGGGAACTCCTCGCGGGTCGGCAGAACCGGCAGCAGCGCCCGCTCGGCCAGCGCGCCGTGTCCGATCTCGCGGCGCTTGGGCGAGCCCACGCGGCCGGTCTCACCGGTGGAGTACGGCGGGAAGTTGTAGTTGTGCATGTAGCGCTTGCGGTTCTCCGGGTTCAGCGTGTCGACCATCTGCTCCATCCGCAGCATGTTCAGTGTGGTGACACCCAGGATCTGGGTCTC
>JACCTM010000124.1 GCA_013812385.1 Geodermatophilaceae bacterium
AAGGACTACACTGCCCGGCGCCGGGCAGCGGGCACCGCGATGCGCTCAGCTGCAGCCATCACGCCGGGACACTACGTGCCAAGCCCAGCACGAACCCCTGCGACACTGGCCGGGCGGGTCTGGCCGAGAGAGGCCGACCGAGTGCCGCCGACCATCACCGATCTGAATACCGGCAGGGCCGAGGTCATCAGCGCCCAGCATCGAGAACGACGGCTCGGTCATTCGAGCAGCGAACGAATCTCGGCAAGGACGTCGTCCAGGTTCGTCAGGAATATCTCGTGGCCAGCATTGGGCACCGCGACAAACGTGCCTTGGGCACCGAGGTCGGCGAACTCCGACGTGGCTGCTTCAAGCACCGGCCGGATGCGGTCACAGAAGTCGCCCGGACAGTCCTCGGCGTACATCACGACGTAGGGAATGTCATCGGAGATGGGCTCGCCGATGGTCAGATCGGTGTCGCGAAGGTCGAGCCCCTCATCGTTTGCCCCGGAGTAGAAGTCGATCTCCATCGTCTGGAGCTCTTCTGGCGTCTCGACCGCGGAAGCCCGTTGGATCCAAGACGTGTACGGCGGAACTGGGTTCATGGTTACGAAACCGACGACGTCGTCAGGGTATTGCTGGGCATACCGGATCACGATGCTGCCACCGAAGGAATGTCCGACCAGCACGTACGGCGGCGTGATCTCACCTTGGTCGAGGAAGGCGTGCAGATCGTCGACGACATCACTCAATGACTGAGTGGTTGGTGACGGCTCACTGCGTCCGAGGCCGGCCCGGTCATACCAGCACACCCTGGTCTCCGGTTCCAGCGCCGACCTGATCGAGGCCAACTGGGTCGTGCTGTTGCCGAGCCCTGATGACAACACCACCGTCGGAGCACCGGGCGCGCTCTCACCCGCGCAGGTCCCTGCGATGCTGCGTCCGTCGACCGAGACCAACACGTTCGCTGGATCGCCCGTGCCACTCGGGGATGCCGATGGGTCCGGCGAGCCGGCTGATGCGCCGCAGGCTGCGACAGCCACCAGAACCACCCATGCAGTCGCCAAGCGCTTGTAGATGCTGAGCTTTATCGCTGTACCTCCGAATTGTTGTGTCATCCTCGGAGGTACTGACGCGAAGCAACCTCGCTCATAACGCCTCCCCGCGGGCGACGCCGACCATCGGTCACCGGCTCCGCTCCTCAGAGCGTCACATCAGCGCGACGTTGGGTGCAAGGACCGGTTCCGCATCGGAACCGGCGGGTCCACCGAGGCTACGGGTCCCGAGTGCCAGTAGAGCGCTGATCACCGTGAGGACGGCTCCGCGTCGCTCGGCGCGCCGGCGGGCGGCGTGGAAGACCACAGGGGGGACGTCTCGCAAGACGACCGGACGTAGCGACGGACCGAGGCAGTCGGCACTGACTTCGAGGGTAACAATTACGGCATTCAGGCGGGTGGTGAGCATGAGGACGGCAGCGTGATCTCTGGCGTCCACAGGTAGCAGCCGCGCCTGGCGACGACCCCGCAGGTCACCGAGCCAGAAGGGCGTCATCCACTCCTCCGGCACTGCCGGGTTGTAGAGCATGCGCTGCTCCACAATGTCCGCCGCGCTCACCGCTCCCGCCTCGGCAAGCCGGTGGCGGGCGCCGACCACCCCGACCCTCCGGCTGCTTAGACCGAGTGGGACGGAAGTGACGCCGGTATGCAGCACCGGAGCGTCGGTCCACAACACGTCCACCTGTCCGTCTGGCAGGCATCGCGACATCTCGACGAAGTCGACGTCCACGCAGACGAGCGTGGTCCCCGGATGCTCCTGCCGCAGTTGCCGCGCCACAGCCCGCAGGTCTAACTGGCGGAGGGCGGCCGCGGAGCCGGCCGGGATCCCGAAGCGCACAACGCCGGGCGTCCGGTCATCGTTCGTCGCCGACCGTGCCGCCGACCGTGCCGGCTGAGCGTGCGCGAGCAGGGGACCGACGGCTTCGGCGAACCGAAACCCTGCGGGAGTGAGGTCAACCACGCCACCCGGACCGCGGTCGAGGACAACGACCTCCAACTGCCGCTCGAGCCGTTGCACGCGCTTCGTGAGCGCGGGCGACGTGATGCTGAGCCGGGCGGCCGCCCTGCCGTAGTGGCGTTCTTCGGCCAAGACCAAGAAGCTGGCCGCCAGGCTCAGGTCGAGCTCCATGGCGGCTCCGTTCTGACCGAACAGCGGGGACGGCCCGCACCCGACGGCATGGCCGACACGAGCCGCCTGCACCAAGTCACCCACCGCGCCCGGCT
>JACCTM010000161.1 GCA_013812385.1 Geodermatophilaceae bacterium
GCCCGGCAGCACGTCGTCACTGCGTCGCACGTACTCCGGCACGGTCATCATCGGCGGGCGATCCAGCGTGGCGACGTCCCAGTCGACGAACTCGTGCCCGTCCCCGACCCGGACGAACTGGGTCAGCATGGTGGACTGCGGGCTCGCCCACGGTGCCAATGGCGCCCGGTGCAACGCGGTCTGCAGGATCTGGCCGGCCATGCGTCCCAGCGCGGGATCGGCCTGATGACTGTGCCGGCGCACGCCGAGGTCGGTCTGGGCCAGCGCGTCGAGACCGGCCAGCCCGAGCAGGTCGATCAGCAGCGCGATCTCCACGCCGTACCCCGATGCGAAGGGCACCGCCTCGAGCAACCTCCGCCGGCCGGCGTACTCACCGGACAAAGGCTGCACGAAACCGGCCAGCTCGGGCCACATCGCGTTCAGCAATGGACGGGCGATCAACTCGGTCACCCGGCCGCCGCCCTCAGGCGCGATTCCCTGAGCGGTCTGCAGCGGACGGTCATAGAGACCCTTGACATAGCCCACATCCGGATTGGTGAGCAACGGACCGACCAGCCCGGTCACGAAGGACGGGTCGAAGTCGATCAGGTCGGAGTCGAGGAAGGCGACGATGTTGCCCGTCGTGGCGTACAAGGACTTCCACAGGGCGTCGCCCTTGCCGGGCCGCCGGCCGTAGGCCAGCAGGAGCTCGTCGACGCTGATGACCGTGGCTCCGGCTGCCCGGGCCGCTGACGCCGTTCCGTCCTGAGACCCGGAGTCGATCACCACGAGTTCGTCGACGAGCGGAATGTCCTCGATGAGGCAACCCCGGATGCGCTCGACGATCTCCCCAACCGTGCGCTCTTCGTTCAGGGCTGGCAGGACCACGCTGATCCGGTCGCCGCTGCGCAGTTTGGTCGCAGCAAGCTGGAACGGGTCGAATTGAGCGGTCCGGTAGGTCCGGCGTCGGAACCAGTCACGCACGTCGTTGTCCATGTCACTCCTTATCCAACGGTGCCGAGTGGTCTTGCAGGCGAACAGCGGACTACGGAAAGGAACGTGGAGATGATGTTCCGGTTGATCTGTTCAGCGAGGGAGGTATCAAGTTTACGTCGTAAGGTCGTTTATACCCCTCACGGTAGGTCCCCGCCCGGGCTGGCCGTCAAGTCAACCCGACCACAAACTACTCACCGGTAGCCTCACCATATGGCGCCCACCTGCTACGACGTCCTAGTCATCGGCAGCGGGTTCGGGGGCTCGGTCGCGGCGTTGCGACTGACCGAGAAGGGCTACCAAGTCGGTGTTCTCGAGGCCGGGCGTCGCTTCGACGAGTCGACCTACCCCAGTACGTCATGGGACGTACGCAACTTCCTGTGGGCACCACGGCTGGGCTGCTACAGCCTGCAGCGGATCTCCTTGCTGCGCAACGCTCTGGTCTTGTCCGGCGCCGGGGTCGGTGGCGGATCGCTGAACTACGCAAACACGCTCTACGAACCGCCCAGCGCCTTCTACGCTGACCCACAGTGGGCACACATCGCCGACTGGAACGCCGAGCTCAGCCCGTACTACGACCAGGCCAAGCGGATGCTCGGGGTGACGCTCAACCCGGTCACGACGGCAGCCGACGAGGTGCTGCGTGGGGTGGCCGAGGACCTCGGTGTCGGTCACACCCATCATCCGACGCCGGTCGGAGTGTTCTTCGGTCGTCCGGGGCTGGAGGTCGCCGACCCGTACTTCGGCGGAGCCGGGCCGCGCCGATCCGGCTGCCTGAACTGCGGGGCCTGCATGACCGGCTGCCGGCACAACGCCAAGAACACACTGACCAAGAACTACCTGTACCTCGCTGAAGCGGCTGGCGCCCAAGTACATCCGTTGACCACCGTCACTCGGGTCAGGCCCAAGCGTTGCGGCGGAGGGTTCGAGATCGACACCGTACGGACCGGTCGTTGGGTGCGCCGGGCTCGACAGAGCTTCACCGCTGATCAGGTCGTCCTGGCGGCCGGCGCATTGGGTACGGCGAAGCTGTTGCATCGGATGCGGGATTGCGGTGCGCGGCCAATGCTTTCACTGCGCCTGGGTGTGCTGACCCGGACCAACTCCGAGGCGGTCATCGGGGCTCGGACCTGGGCTCCGAGCAGCGACTTCTCCCGCGGTGTGGCCATCACATCGTCTATCCACCCGGATCCGACGACCCACATCGAGCCGGTGCGTTATGGCAAGGGCAGCGACGCAATGGGGCTGCTGCAAACAGCGCTGGCCGACGGCGACCAACGCGGTCCCCGCGCTCTGGCGTGGATGAGGGAGTTGATCCGGCTGCGCCACAAGGCCTTGCGCGTCCACAACCCGAAAGGCTGGGCGGAGAAGACCATCATCCTGCTGGTCATGCAGACCTTGGACAATTCGATCACCACGTTCACCAAGCGCGGCATCTTCGGGCGACGACTGTCTTCCCGACAGGGGCATGGAGCGCCAAACCCGAGCTGGATCCCGATCGGTCATGACGTCGCCCGACGAGTGGCCGAGCGGATCGGCGGGGTCGCCGGTGGCGCATGGAACGACGTCGCGAACATCCCGATGACGGCGCACTTCATCGGCGGTGCGGCGATCGGAGAGTCCGCACAGACCGGTGTGATCGACCCGTATCACCGCGTCTACGGCTACCCGAATCTGTCTGTCGTGGACGGTTCGGCGATCTCGGCGAATCTCGGGGTGAACCCGTCGCTGACCATCACGGCACAGGCCGAGCGAGCCATGGCCATGTGGCCGAACAAGGGCTCACCTGACCCACGACCGGCACCGGGTGCGCCGTACGAGCCGGTGGCCGCCGTGCCGCCGACCCACCCCGCCGTACCGCCCTCGGCCCCGGCCGCCCTGCGGCTGTGACCTTCGAGGTTTGGGTCAGCGCTGCGCTGCCAGTGCTTCGTCGAGGGATTCGTTGACCTTCGCCTCGACGACGCCCTTCATCGGGCGAAGGAACAGCGGCAGGTCGACCTGGACCCTGACGGTGGTGTCGGTGACATCGAGGGATCCCTTCGCCGGCTGGGTGATGACGAACTGGTCTCCCTCCCAGGCTCCACTGACGCCGAACGACGACTTCAGGTCGTCCAGCATGGGTTGCGCCCGCTGCTTGGCCTCGGCGACTCCGAGGTCGTGCTGGCGGGTGATGTCAACACTTGCCATGATCTGAGTTCGTCCCTCCGTTGAGTGGCCTGCAGGCTACCGACTGCCGGCATTGACCGGGCGTCTCGACCCAATCTGGCGCCGTGCACGGCCCGCCCGATGCCACAATGGTCCGTGTGGACCTCGACGGCGACGACACCAAAGGCGACGCCATCGTTGCGGCACTGCGCGCGTCCGGTGCACGGTTCGGGTACCTCCACGGCAGCCGCAACGACGAAACATCGCGACCGACCAGCGAGTCGACGTCGCAGCCTGGTTCGGAACCCGCGCGCCAGCATCATGGGAGCTCGCGCTACCCGGCAACGTCGACCTACTCGTCCTGGACACGGCCCCGCTGTACCGGGCCGGCCGGGTCGCGCCGCAGGGGCGACTGCTCTTCGACGACGAGCCGGCGGCGCGCGTGCGCTGGGAAGCAGACACCCGAACCGTCTACCTCGACGAACGCCCCTACACCGAAGCGATGGCCAGGGAGTATCTCGAGGCGGTGGCCCAACGTGGTCGACGCTGAGCGGCTCAGCCGGCTGCTGGCTCGGGTCAGGGCAGCCCAGCGTGTGATCTCCTCGGAGGGCCTGGGGATGCCGCAGACCAATGCCGATGCGCTGCGATTGTGGGGCAAGAACGGCGTGATCGAGTCGGAGCTTGCTGAGGGAATTTTTTGCGCGGTGGGCTTCGGCAATGTCCTGGTGCACGAATATGCAGAGGTCGACGACTCCGTGGTGGTGGCCAACCTGGGTCTGCTCCCAGATCTG